>NZ_JABMCA010000088.1:0-37676 GCF_014706005.1 Actinomadura sp. RB99
GCCTCGCCCGGCGCGGCCGCGCGCTGCGCCGCTTCCTGCGCACCGGCGGGCGCGCCGGCTGGCCCCGCACCCTCGTGGTCCTGATAGCCGGCGCCGCGCTGTGCCTGGCGTTCCCGCCGTTCGACCTCACCCCGCTGGGCCCCGTCGCCGTCGCCGCGCTCACCCTCGCGATGCGCGGCCAGGCGGCCCGCACCGGCGCCTGGCTCGGCTTCCTCGGCGGCGCCGCGTTCTTCCTGCCCACCCTGGACGGGCTGATCCCGGTCGGCCCCGACGCCTGGGCCGTGCTGAGCCTGGTGCAGGCGCTGTACTTCATCCCCATGGGCGCCGCCATCGCGCTGGTCACCCGGCTGCCCGGCTGGCCGGTGTGGACGGCGGCCCTGTGGGTCGCCCAGGAGGCGCTGCGCGGCCGTGAGCCGTTCGGCGGGTTCCCGTGGGCGCGGCTGGCCTTCAGCCAGACCGCCACGCCCCTGACCCCGTACGCCTCGATCGGCGGGGCGCCGCTGGTCACCTTCCTGACCGCCCTGGTCGGGGGCCTGCTCGCCTTCGCGGCCGTCGCCGCCTGGCGGCTGCGCCGGCCGCGCCCGGCCCCCGAGGCCGGCGAGACGGGCGGTGAGGGCGCGGACGGCGCCGCGCGCGCCGCCGGCGGCCCTGGCAGGGGCCGTGCGGCCGTCTCCGCCGCCCTGGCCCTGGTGGTGGCGGGCGCGGTCACCGGTGCGGGCGCCTTCATCCCGACGCCCGCCGACGGCCCGCACGTCACCGTCGCCGTCATCCAGGGCAACGTGCCCCGCCTCGGCCTGGACTTCCTCGGCCAGCGCAAGGCCGTCCTGAACAACCACGTCACGGCCACCCACGAGCTGGCCGCCGAGATCCGCGCCGGCAAGGTCGCCAGGCCGCAGCTGGTCGTCTGGCCGGAGAACTCCAGCGACCTGGACCCCTACACCGAGCCCGACGCCTACCGGGCCATCGACGGGGCCGTGCGGGACGTCGGCGTGCCCGTCCTGGTCGGCGCCCTCACCGACACCCCCGACCGCAAGAAGGTCGAGAACCGCGGCATCGTCTGGGACCCGGTGACCGGCCCCGGCGACTACTACGTCAAGCGGCACCCCGTCCCGTTCGGCGAGTACCTGCCGTACCGGGACGTCCTCACCAAGATCATCAAGCGGTTCGAGCTGATCCCCCGGGACTTCGCGAAGGGCACCCGGTCCGGGGTCATGCGGCTCGGGCCCGTCGACATCGGCGACGTGATCTGCTTCGAGGTCGCCTACGACCGGGAGGTCCGCGACGTCTCCCGCGGCCGGATCCTGGTGGTCCAGACCAACAACGCCACCTACGGCCGCACCAGCCTGCCGCCCCAGCAGATCGCCATGTCGAGGCTGCGCGCGGTCGAACATGGCCGTACGATCTTGGTTGCCGCGACGAGCGGGATCAGCGCGATCGTCGCCCCGGACGGCCGGATGATCGACCGGTCCAGGGAGTTCGTGCCGGACATCCAGGTCGCGAGCGTCCCCGAGCGCACCGAGCGGACCCTGGCCGACCGGGTCGGCGAGTGGCCGGAATGGGTGCTGGTCGCGGTGGGTATCGGGGCGCTGTGCGCCGCGGCATGGACGACGGCCAGGAAGAACGAGGAGAATTGACACCGATGGAGATCCCAGCCGACCTCGGCAGGGTGCTCGTGATCATCCCGACCTACAACGAGCGGGAGAACATCGAGCGCATCACCGGCCGGGTGCGCAAGGCCGTGCCGTCGGTGGACGTGCTGGTCGTGGACGACGCGAGCCCGGACGGCACCGGCGAGGTCGCCGACGCCATGGCCGCCGCGGACGACCAGGTGAAGGTGCTCCACCGCACCGGCAAGGAGGGACTCGGCCCCGCCTACATCGCCGGGTTCCGGTGGGCCGCCGAGCACGGCTACGACGTCATGGTGGAGATGGACGCCGACGGCTCCCACCAGCCCGAGGAGCTTCCCCGGCTGCTGGCCGCGCTGGAGGACGCCGACCTGGTCATCGGCGCCCGCTGGGTGCCCGGCGGCAAGGTGGAGAACTGGCCCAAGCGGCGCGAGGCGCTGTCGCGCGGCGCCAACACCTACGCACGGATGATGCTGCGGATCCCGCTGCACGACGCCACCGGCGGCTACCGCGCGTTCCGCGCCGCCACGCTCGACAAGATCGGCCTGGACGGGGTGGACTCGCGCGGCTACTGCTTCCAGATCGACCTCGCGCTGCGCGCGCTCCACAAGGGGCTGCGGGTCGTCGAGGTGCCGATCACCTTCGTCGAGCGGGAGCACGGCACCAGCAAGATGAGCCGGGACGTGATGATGGAGGCGGCGCTGCGCATCACCCAGTGGGGGGTGGCCGAGCGCTCGGGCAAGCGCGACCGGTCCGGCTGACGCGCCGCGGGCGCCTCCAGGGGAAACGTTCGGGGGCGTCCCGGCGTTGACACCGGTACAGGCAATCCGCAACCCGAAAATGGAGCCATGCTGCCGCTCGCACTGGTCCTGGCGTTCCTGCTGATACCGGTCGTGGAGATCGTCCTGCTCGTCCAGGTCGGCGAGGTGATCGGCCTGTGGCCGACGCTGGCGCTGCTGGCGGCCGAGACCGTGCTGGGCGGCTGGATCGTCCGCCGGGAGGGCCGCCGCGCCTGGCGCGTCCTGCAGGACGCGCTGCGGCGGGGCACCGTGCCCGAACGCGGGCTCGGCGACTCCGCGCTGGTGATGGCCGGCGGCGTCCTGCTGCTGATCCCCGGCCTGATCACCGACGTCCTCGGCCTGCTGATCGTGCTGCCGTTCACCCGGCCGCTGGTCCGCCGCGTCGCGTCCCGGTACGCCGCCAGGCGGGTGCGCCTCGCCGGCGACCGCGCGTCGATGACGTTCCCGCCCTCCGCCGGCGGGCCCGGCGGTCCCGGGCTAGGGCCGTTCGGCCGTTTCGACCCGTTCGATCCGGGCGCGGACGCGCGCGACCCCGGCACCCCGCGCGGCCCGGTCGTCCGCGGCGAGGTCGTCGAGGAGGACGACCACCCGTCCCGGACCTGACCCGGCGGAGCCCGATCACGTCGATCGTTCACACTGCACTCGTTCACGGGGCATGCGAAAGGGCCCGCACCTTCCGGTGCGGGCCCTTTCCGTCGAGCTCTCAGCGGGTCATGCCGATCGCCTGCGCCCCGCTCGCAGGATCTCCAGCCGCTCGGCGAGGACCTCCTCCAAGTCCTCCACGGTTCTGCGCTCCATGAGCATGTCCCAGTGGGTGCGCGGCGGCTTCCCCTTCTTGGCTTGGGGCAGCTCCCCGTCGACCCGCAGGGCCGTGGCGCCGCAGCTGCGGCATTCCCAGGTCATCGGCACCTCGGCCTCGGCTGCGAGCGTCACGGTGAACCGGTGGCCCTTCGTGCAGGTGTAGTCCACCTCTTGCCGAGGGGCCAGATCGGTGTTGCGATCGTTCTCGTAGCTCGTCGCTCCGAGTCGGGTGCCGCGAAGTGCGCGCTCGGCCATCGTCACGTGCCTCCCAGACGGCTTGCGGTCTTGTCCTCACCAACGCTGGACACCATCACAAGATTCCCGGATCATGCGCCGCCCAACCCTGCTCTTTGCGGCCGCACCGCGCCGCCCGCGCCGATCGTCCGGCGGCGCCCGCCGTCGCGTCGCGCGTCAGGACCCGACGTGGTCGGTCCCGTCGATGACCTGGTCGACGAATCCGTACTCGCGGGCCTGCTCGGCGGTGAACCAGCGGTCCCGGTCCCCGTCCGCCTCGATCTTCTCCAGCGGCTGGCCGGTGTGGAAGGCGGTCCGCTCGGCCAGGGTCCGCTTCAGGTACAGCGACTGCTCCGCCTGGATCCTGATGTCGGACGCGGTGCCGCCGATCCCGCCGTGCGGCTGGTGCATCATCACCCGGGCGTGCCGCAGCGCGTACCGCTTGCCGGCCGTCCCCGCGCACAGCAGCGTCTGCCCCATCGAGGCCGCGATGCCCATCGCCACCGTCGACACGTCGTTCGGGACGAACTGCATCATGTCGTAGATCGCCATCCCGGCGTCGACCACGCCGCCGGGGGAGTTGATGTAGATGGTGATGTCGCGGCGCGCGTCCTGCGCGGCGAGCAGCAGCAGCTGCGCGTTGATCCGGTTGGCGACCTGGTCGTCGATCTCCGTGCCGAGGAACACGATCCGCTGCGCGAGCAGCCGCTCGTGCAGCTGCGCGTCCGCGAGCCGCGGCGCCTCGGCCACCTTCGCCGACGTCCGCGGCGCGAACGTCTCCACCCGCCCGCCGGGACGGTCCTCCTGCGGTCGTTCGAGCATGCACCCTCCCTCGATCTGTACAGAACGTACAGTCTGTACGTCCAGAGACGCTACAGGCGCGCGCCGGAGGGGACCAGGGGAGTTCGCTATACGATGAACAGCGTGGAAAAGCCGGTGACGGAGGCACGCAAGGAGTTCGCCGACCTGGTGAACCGGGTCGCCTACACGGGTGAGCGCGTGGCGCTGACCCGCCGTGGGAAGGTGATGGCCGCCCTCGTGTCGGCGGAGGACCTGGAGCTGCTGGAGAGCCTGCGCGCCGGGCGCGTGGACCTCACCCAGGCCGGCCCCGCCGCCTCCCAGCAGTCCGACCGCCCGCAGCCCGATCGCCCGCAGCACCCGCCGCTGCGGATCGCCGCGGAGTACCGTCCCGGCCGCCCGCCGGGCTTCGGCCGCTGATCCGGCCCGGCCGAGCGGGCTCAGGGCGCCGGGTTCAGGGAGCCGGGGTGGGGCGCGGCCACAGGTCGCGGGACGCCATGACGTGGCGGAGGGCGACCAGGTCGTCGGTCATGATGCCGTCGATGCCGATGTCGAGGAGCCGGTTCATCGCGGCGGGGTCGTTGACCGTCCAAGCGTGCACCTTCAGGCCCAGCCGGTGCGCCTCGGCGATGAACGACTCGGTGACGAACGGGACGGGCCCGAGGCCGTAGGGGACCTGGGCGCAGGCGACGCCGGTCGCGGCCAGCCGGACGAGCTTGGCGGTCGGCCCGCCGTAGGACCTCGCGCGCAGCGCCATCAGCCCGCGCGGCCCGAGCGCCATGCACACGTCCTTGGCGTTGAACAGCGGCAGGCGCGCCCGCATCTGCGCGAGCCGGCGGGTGGAGAACGAGGTGATGCAGACCCGGTCCCAGGCGCCGGTGCGGTGCAGGACCTCGGCGAGCGGGCCGATGACCGGCGCGTCCTTGAGGTCGATGTTGACGCGCGCGTCCGGCCAGGCGGCCAGGACGTCCTCGAGGCGGGGGATGGGCTCGGTGCCGCGGATGCGGGCCTTGGCGACCTCGGCGTAGGGCAGCCGCGCGATCGCGCCCGTCCGGTCGGTCACCCGGTCGAGGGTGCGGTCGTGGAAGGCGACGACGACGCCGTCGGCGGTGGCGTGGGCGTCGGTCTCCAGGTAGCGGTAGCCGAGGTCGATCGCGCGCTGGAAGGCGGCCATCGAGTTCTCGGGCCGGCCGCTAGCGCCGCCGCGGTGGGCGAACGGTATCGGGCCCGGGTGGTCGAGGAAGGCGTACGAGCGGGGCACCCGTCCGATTATGGCGGACACCCGCACCCGACCTAACCTTACCATGTAAAGGCGCCGGGCCGTGGCCGTGGCTGCTAACGTCGCCTCCCCAGGCGATCAGCAAGAGGAGCAGCCCCATGGCCGACGTGAACGAGTACCGCGCGACGTTCGAGCTGGTGGACGTGGACGGCGACGGGTACATCTCCACGGCCGAGCTGAAGAACCTGATGTCCAGGCTCGGGCAGGGCATCACCGAGACGCGCGCCGTGGAGGTCGTCGTGGCGGCCGACGCCAACCACGACGGCAAGATCTCGCTGGAGGAGTTCGCGGCGCTGATGGAGCGGACCGCGTAACCACCGCGTTCGACGGCCCGGCCGCACGCCGATGGGTGTGCGGCCGGGCCGTCGTGATGTGCGCACCGGGTTCGGTGCGTCAGTGGCCCGTCGGGGCGGCGCCGAGGGCGGCGGACCAGCCGCCCTCCAGGAGGTCGAAGGCCCGCTCGACGGCCTCGCGGGGGTCGGAGCGGTTCCGGGCCAGGGCCGAGGTCTCGAGCGCGAAGTGGGCGAGGGCGGCGCAGGCGGCGTCGTCCTCGGGGCGGCCGGCGTCCTCGGCGATGGCGCGGGCGAGCGCGGTCTCGTGGCGCATCCACATGCGGTGGCTGTAGTCGCGCAGGGCGGGGTGGCCGTTCACGAGCCTGGTGAAGTCCGCGGTGGCGCGGTCCGGGTCGATGAACTTGCGGCGCAGGATGTGCTCGCGCAGCGCGGCCGGCACCGAGGTGCCTGCGGGCCGGTCGCGGACGGCCGCGACGAGGGCGGCCTCGACGTCGGCGTCCAGGTCGAACACCAGCGCCTCTTTGCTGGGGAAGTGCTTGAACAGCGTGGTGGTGGAGACGTCGGCGGCCTCGGCGACGTCCTTGATGCCGACGTTGTCGTAGCCGTGCTCGAGGAACAGCCGCAGGGCGGCGTCGGCGAGCGCCTTGCGGGTGGCGGCCTTCTTGCGTTCCCGGCGGCCCATCGTCTCCGTCATGCGGCCATCCTAGCCCTTCGGTTGCCTCGATTGAAATGTTGACTCGTTGCACTTTTGTATCGAGTGTGCTTTTGTGGGATGGCCGGGCCCGGCGGCGACGCCCCGATGCGGCCCGGCGCTCCCCGATTCCCGCGACGAATGAGGTGATCAGCCATGCCCGCATCCGATCCGTCCCCGCCGGCGCGCGCCGTCCGGTGGGCCCTGCTGGGCGTGATGCTCGCGATGCTGCTGTCGATGCTGGACAACATGGTGGTCGGCACGGCGATGCCGACGATCGTCGGCGACCTCGGCGGCCTGGAGCACATCTCCTGGGTCGTCACCGCCTACACGCTGGCCACCGCCGCGTCCACGCCCGTCTGGGGCAAGTGCGGCGACCTGTTCGGCCGCAAGAACGTCTACCTGCTGTCGGTCGCGGTGTTCGTGGCCGGGTCGGCGCTGTCGGGCGCCGCGCGGTCGATGGCCGAGCTGATCGCGTTCCGCGCCGTGCAGGGGCTCGGCGCGGGCGGCATCGGCGCCCTCGCGTTCGCGCTCATCGGATCGCTGGTGCCGCCCCGGGAGAGGGGGCGCTACCAGGGGATGACCGCGTCGGTGATGGCCGTCGGCACGATCGGCGGGCCGCTGGTCGGCGGGTTCATCACCGCCCACGCCGGCTGGCGCTGGGCGTTCTACGTCAACCTGCCCCTCGGCGCGATCGCGCTGGTGTGGTGCTGGTTCCTGCTGCGGCTGCCGGCGGCCCGCGCCAGGGCCCGGGTCGACTGGGCGGGCATCACGCTGATGACGGCGGTGATCTCCGCGCTGGTGCTGGCGACGACGTGGGCGGGGAGCACCTACCCGTGGACGTCGTGGCAGGTCCTGGCGCTGTTCGCGGCGGCCGCGGCCGGCGTCGCGGCGTTCGCGGCGGTGGAGCGGCGGGTCGCCGAGCCGCTGCTGCCCCCGCGGATCTTCACCGGGCACCGCAACTTCCCGCTGATGTCGGTGCTGATGCTGGTGTCGGGGACGACGATCTTCGGGTGCTCGCTGTACCTGCCGCTGTTCCAGCAGACCGTCCAGGGCGCGTCGGCGTCGGACTCCGGGCTGCTGCTCCTGCCGATGATGGCGCCCGTGGTGCTGGTCTCGCAGATCGGCGGCCGGGTGATGTCGGCGACGGGCCGGTACAAGGTCTTCCCGGTGCTCGGCACGGCGTGCATGACGGCGGGCCTGCTGCTGCTGTCGACCATGGACGCCGCGACGTCCCGCACGCTGACCGGCTGCTACATGGCGCTGGTCGGGGTGGGGATGGGCTTCCTGACGCAGATGGTCACCACGATCGCGCAGAACAGCGTCGAGATGCGCGACATGGGGGCGGCGTCGGCGGCGATCACGCTGTTCCGGACGATCGGCGGGTCGGTCGGGGTGGCGGTGTTCGGGTCGCTGTTCAACCGGGCGCTGGACGGCGGGCTCCCTGCGGACGGGGCGGGCGCGGCGGCCGTGCAGGGGGCCGCCCGGGACGCCTACCTGCATTCGTTCGCCACCGGTACGCACCAGATCTTCCTGGTGGGGGCGGTCGTGTGCGCGGTCTCGCTGGTCGCGGCGCTGCTGGTGAAGGAGGTCCCGCTGCGCGGCAAGGCCGGGCCCCCGGCGGGGAAGCCGGGGGCCGTCGCCTCCGAGGGCGGTGCCGGCGCGGGGCGGCCGGACTCGGGCACAGGCGGTCCGCAGGCGGCGCCGACGCCCACCGCGTAGCCGGTGGTGGTCAGGCGGCGCGAGTCCCGTCCCCGGTGGTGTACGCGGCCGGGGACGGGACTCGCGGGGTCAGGGGAGGCGGCGCAGTTTGAGGGCGTTGTCGGTGCGGGTGACGGTCCGGCCGTCCGGGGCGGTCTGGACGCGCTCGTGCTCGCCGCTGTGGAGCACCTCCCAGGCGTCCTGCGGAAGGCGCAGCGAGGCCAGCACCTCCTCCGGGGTGGGCAGGTGCATGTCGTGGTGGTGGTCGTGCCCGTCGCCGTGGTCGGGGTCCCGCTGCTCCCACGGCGGCGGACCGGCGTGGCCGACGACCAGCAGGACCCCGCCGGGCGCGACGGCCGCGGCGGCGGCCCGCAGGATCTCCTCGCGGGGCATCTCGCGGGGGGAGTGCAGGAAGTGCGCGGACACCAGGTCGAACTCGCCCTTGGGGAAGGACACGGCGAGGTCGTGGTGCTGCCAGTCGACGCGGTCGCCGACCCCGGCGTCGGCGGCGTGCCGGGCGCCGCGCTCGAGGGCCACGCGGGAGATGTCGACCGCGGTGACGCGCCAGCCGCGGCGGGCCAGCCAGACCGCGTCGGCGCCCTCGCCCGCGCCGAGGTCGAGGGCGGTGCCGGGCGGCAGGTCCGCGGTCTCGCGGACCAGGACGGTGTTGGGGTCGCCGCTCCAGATCCGCTCGCTCTCGGAGTAGCGGGCGTCCCAGAACTCCTCGGCGGTGGTGCCGTCGTCGCTCATCATGCGTCCTTGGGATGTGCGGTGGTGGTTTCCGCTGCCATGCTCGTTCCCGGGACCGTTTTCGGCGAACTCTTTTGCCGTTTCCGCAAAATCCGGGGGGCCAGGAGCACGGGCGCCGCGAGGACGGCGGGGGCGGCGGCGACCGCGAAGCACGCGGGCAGCGGCAGCGCGTCCAGGCAGGCGCCGATGGCTCCCGTCCCGGCGGACGAGCCGAGGTTGACCGCGGTGTTGACCCAGGCGCTCGCGCGGACCCGGTCGCGCGGCGCGGCCTCGGCGTCGGCCAGCAGGTAGGAGGTGGTCAGCGAGGGCCCGACGAACGCGCCCGCGGCGAACATCGCGGCGGCGAGCAGGGCGACGGTCGGGGCGAGCCCGGCGGCGGCGACGGCGGTGCCCAGCGCGCCGGCGAGGACGGCCAGCCGCACGCGCGGGGACGGGCGCCAGGCGACGGCACCGTACCCGAGGCCGCCGAGCGCGCTGCCGGCCGACATCGCCGCCATGACCCACGCGCCGCCGGTGGCGTGGTGGTGGTGCCGGGCGGACGCGACGGCCAGCAGCTCCATGCAGCCGAGGGCGGCGCCGGTCGCGGCCGCCGCGGTCACGGGGGCGAACCGCAGGGCGCGGCCGGCCCGCGGCGGGCGGTGCCCGTGCGGGCGCGGGCGGACGGCGGGGGAGGTGACCAGCCCCAGCGTCCCGGCCGCGACCAGGACGGCGCTCGCGGCGACGCCGAGGGACGGGGACGCCGCCGCGGCGGCGAGACCGGCGAGGAGCGGGCCGGTGATGAACAGCAGCTCCTCGGCGACGGCGTCGAGGCTGTAGGCGCGCCGGCGGAGCGCCTCGCCGGCGGCCAGGTCGTTCCACAGCGCCCGCATGACCGGGCCGAGCGGGGGAGCGGTCGCGCCCGCCGCGGCGATCAGCGCCACGAGCAGGGCGGCGGGCGCGCCGGGACGCCAGGTGGCGGCGGCGAGGCCGAGCAGCGCCAGGGCGTAGGCGCCCGACATCGGCGGCAGGGCCGCGCGGGGACCGTACCGGTCGATGAGGCGGGCGCGCAGCGGCGACAGCACCGAGATGGTCAGGCCCAGCGACGCCATGAGCGCGCCGGCGGTGGTGTAGGAGCCGGTGGAGGCGGTCAGCGCGAAGGTGAGGGAGAGGAAGACCGTGCCGTAGGACAGGCGGCCGAGCAGTGCCGCGCCGAAGGTGCGGGCGGCGTGCGGGGCGCGCGGGACGGCCGTGTAGGAGGGGGCCATGAGCGTGTTCCTCGAAAGGGTCCGCGGCGGACGCGGAGGGGACGTGCGTGGACGCCGGAAAGCGCGGGCCGCCCGGGGAGGGGCGGTCAGCGCGGCGTTCTACGCACGGAGGAACAGCACAGGCGTGATCATAGCCCGGTGTTGCGGGTCAGGACGACCATTCGCGTCGGCGGGCCTCGGCGAGGGCGATGGCGGTGGCGACGGCGACGTTCAGGGAGCCGACCCGTCCGATCTGGGGGATGTAGGCGACGGCGTCGGCGGCGGCCAGCAGGGCGGGGGAGCAGCCGTGGTCCTCGCCGCCGACGGCGAGGCAGACGTCGCCGTCCAGCGGCGCCTCGTGCAGCGGGACGGCGTCGCCGGTCAGCTCGATCGCGACCAGCCGCATGCCCTCCTCGCGGACGGCGGCGGCGGCCTTGGCGGGGGTGCCGGCGTGCTCCCAGGGGACGAGGCGTTCGGTGCCGAGGGCGGTCTTGGCGACGTTGCGCTGGTCGGGGGGCGTGGCGTTGCCGGCGAGCCAGAGCCGTTCGACGCCGAACACGGCGGCGCTGCGGATGATCGAGCCCATGTTGAACGGCTGGGTGACCGACTCCACCAGCAGGCCGAGGCGGCCCTCGGTGCGGCGCCGCCAGTCGCGGTTGAGGCGCTTGACGTCGGTGGGACGCAGCTGCCGGCGGCCGGGTGCGGAGTCGGTGGTGCTCATCGGGTGTGGCCTTCCGTGCGGGACGAGACGCGCAGGACGCGGTAGGCGGAGCGCGA
Organism: Actinomadura sp. RB99; assembly: GCF_014706005.1. NCBI lineage: Bacteria > Bacillati > Actinomycetota > Actinomycetes > Streptosporangiales > Thermomonosporaceae > Actinomadura > Actinomadura sp. RB99. The sequence continues at coordinate 10,973 of NZ_JABMCA010000088.1, forward strand.
GGCGATCCGTTCGGTGGGGAAGCCCTGGTCGTTCAGCCAGCGCTGCAGGGAGTCGGAGCCGAGGTGCTTCTGCACGACCAGGTGGGCGAGGCCGCCGGGGGACAGGCGGGGCAGCCAGGCCAGCAGCAGGTCGTGTAGGGCGGCCTTGCCGATCCGGATCGGGGGGTTGGACCAGATCGCCGCGAAGCGCAGTCCGGGGTCGAGCTCGTCCGCCAAACTGAACCTTACATTGTCAAGGCCGGCGGTGTTGGCATTCAATTCAGCGAGCTCCAACGCCCGCTGATTAACATCTACCCCCCATACACTCGCCTGCGGCGAGCGGCTTGCCAGGGTGAGCGCGATGGGGCCGTAGCCGCAGCCGAGGTCGAGCAGGTCGCCGGCCTGCGGCGGCGCGGGGACGGTCTCCAGCAGGACGCGGGTGCCGGCGTCGACGCGGTCGGGGGAGAACACACCGCTGTCGGTCTCCAGCCGCAGGTGCAGGTCCGGCAGGACCAGGTCCACGGTGCGGCGGCGGCTCGCGGCCCCGGGCCGCGCGGCGAAGTAGTGTTCCCCCACGTCGGCCGACCGTATCAGCGTTCGGGACGTCCCCGCGCCGCCGCGGCCCCCCGGCGGCCGAAGATCAGCCGCTGAAGATCGGCGGGCCGGAGGTCACGGCATGCGGGAGAACCAGACGAGGGACGCTCCACCGGCCGCCAGCGCGAACAGCAGCGCGATGCCGGTGTAGCGGGCGGCGACGTCGCGGTGCTCGGTCTTGAAGCCCAGGGAGGTGCCGATGTTGGAGTACACGTCGCGGAGCTGCCCGGCGTCGGCGGCCTCGTAGGCCTTGCCCTGGGTGCTGGTGGCGAGGGTCTTCAGCGCCTCCTTGTTGACCGAGACGCTGGTGGTCTCCCCCTCGATGTCGACGGTGCCGTACGGGGTGCCGAACGCGATGGTCGACACCGGGACGTGCGCGGTGCGGCTGGCGTCGATGGCCTCCTGCACGGACCGTCCGGTGGTGTTGTCCCCGTCGGACAGCAGCACGATGTGGGCGGGCGGCGGGTCGTGCGCGGCCTGGGTGTCGAAGGTGCGGATCGCCTGCAGCGAGGTGAACACCGCCTCGCCGATCGCCGTGCGCTTGGCGAGGCTGAGCTGGTCGAGGGAGGCGATCGCGGTGTCGCGGTCGGCGGACGGCGCGGCGATGAGGTTGGCGTTGCCGGCGAAGGAGACGACGCCGACGTTGAAGCGGGACGGCAGCTCGCGGATGAACTTCTTGGCGGCGGCTTTGGCGGCCTCCATCCGGTTCGGCGCGACGTCCTGGGCCATCATCGACAGCGACACGTCGACCGCGACCATGATGGTGGCGCGGTCGCGGGGCACCTTGACGGAGCTGGCGGGGCGGGCGAACCCGATCATCATCAGCACGATCATGATCAGGAACAGGGCGGCGGCGACGTGCCGGCGCCAGCCCGGCCGTTTCGGCGCGACCTGGGAGAGCAGCGCGAGGTTGGTGAAGCGGACCGCGTAGTTGCGGCGGCGCATCTGCAGGACGATGTAGAGGCCGACGAGGATCGGCGCGAGGGCCAGCAGCCACAGGCGTTCGGGCGACAGGAAGGTCATGGGCGCACTCCCGCGGTGGAGACGGCCCGCCCGGCGGCGCGGCGCTGGCGGACGGCGAAGCGGGCGACGTCGGCGATCCAGTCGCGGTCGGTGCGCAGGACGAGGTGGTGGACGCCGCAGCGGCGCAGGGCGGCGCGGGTGTGGTCGCGCTGGGCGGCGGCGGCGCGGGCGTAGCGTTCGCGCGTGCGGCGGCTGAGGACGATCTCGTGGACGGCGCCGGTCTCGGGGTCGGTCATCTCGACGAGGCCGACGTCGGGCAGGTCGAGTTCGCGGGGGTCGATGACCTCGACGGCGAGGACCTGGTGGCGGGCGGCGAGGCGGCGCAGCGGGCTCTCCCAGTCGGGTTGCGCGTCGGGGTCGGTGCCGGGGTCGGCGCCCGGGGCGCCGGGGCCGGGCGGGAGGAAGTCGGAGATGACGACGCGCAGGCCGCGGCGGGTCTGGCCGCGGGCCAGGGAGGTGATGGCGGCGGCGAGGCCGCTGTGGGGGGTGCCGGCGGTGGCGGTGGTGCCCGCCATGGCGGCGGGCGGGCCGGTGCCGGGTTCGGTGCGGGCGTCGAGGACGGCCTGCAGGAGGGCGTAGAGGGCGGCCTTGCCGGTGCGGGCGGGCCAGCGGCGCAGGCCGCCGGGGTGCTGGAGGTAGGCGCCGACGCGGTCGCCGAGGCGGACGGTGAGGAAGCCGACGGCGGCGAGGGCGGCGACGGCGAGTTCGCGTTTGACCATGCCGGCGGTGCCGAAGTCCATGCTGGGGGTGAGGTCGACCAGGGCCCAGGCTTCGAGTTCGTGGTCGGCGACGAGGTCGCGGACGTGGGGGGTGGTGGTGCGGGCGGTGACGGCCCAGTCCATGTGGCGGACGTCGTCCTCGCCGGGCTGGTAGAGGCGGGCTTCGGCGAGTTCGGTGCCGGGGCCGGGGAGCAGGCCGAGGTGCTCGCCGTTGAGCAGGCCTTCCAGGCGGCGGGTGACCTGGAGTTCCAGGCGGCGCAGGGTGCGTTCGGGCGCGAGCTGCGCGAGGGTGTCGTCGCGGCGGGGACGGGTGGTCATGCGGTGGTCACCGCCGCGGCGCCGTGGTTCCAGACCACGCGGGGCGGGGGGACGGCGGCGAGGATCTGGTCGACGACCTCGGCGGGGTCGGTGCCGTCGGCGAGGGCGTCGAAGGTGAGGACGAGGCGGTGGGCGATGACGTCGCGGGCGACGGCCTGGACGTCGTCGGGCAGGACGTAGTCGCGTCCGGACAGCAGGGCGAGGGCGCGGGAGGTGGCGACGAGGCCGAGGGTGGCGCGGGGGCTGGCGCCGATCTCGATGACGGGCCGCAGGTCGGGCAGGCGGTACTGCTCGGGTTCGCGGGTGGCCATGACGAGGCGGACGATGTAGTCGGCGACGAGTTCGTGGACGGAGACCTCTTCGGTGGCGCGCTGGAGTTCGGCGAGCCGGTCGGCGTCCAGGACGGGGGTGGCCTCGGGCGGGTCGACGCTCATCCGCTGGAGGATGTGGAGTTCCTCGTGGGCGGAGGGGTGGCGGACGTCGATCTTCATGAGGAAGCGGTCGCGCTGGGCTTCGGGGAGGGGGTAGACGCCTTCGGACTCGATGGGGTTCTGGGTGGCGAGGACGATGAAGGGGCGGGGGAGGGGATAGGTGTTGCCGCCGAGGGAGACCTGGCGTTCGGCCATGACCTCCAGGAGGGCGGACTGGACCTTGGCGGGGGCGCGGTTGATCTCGTCGGCGAGGACGAAGTTGACGAAGACGGGGCCGAGCTCGACGTCGAACTGCTCGGTGGAGGGGTGGTAGATGCGGGTGCCGACGATGTCGGAGGGGACGAGGTCGGGGGTGAACTGGAGGCGGGCGAAGGTGCCGCCGACGACTTTGGCGAGGGTTCCGACGGCGAGGGTCTTGGCGACGCCGGGGACGCCTTCGATGAGGCAGTGGCCGCGGGCGAGGAGGGCGACGACCATGCGTTCGACCATGTGGTCCTGGCCGACGATGACCTTCTTGACCTCGGCGAGGGTGCTCTGCAGCAGCGCGGCGGCCTCGTCGACGTCGTTGGCGGCGATGGTCATTGTGGGTGTCCCTCACTGTGTGCCGGGTGTGAGCGGGCGCGTTCCGACCCTACGCGATCACTTGTACCCGTTCATGCGCGATCCGTGCCTGTGGTCTGGGTGCCTGTGGTCGGGGGCGGGTCCGGGGGGTGGCGGGGTGGTCGTGGTGGGGGCCGGGGGCGGGCGCGGTTGTTAGTGTTGCGGCCATGTCGAGGCCGTTGCCCCCGGGCGATCCCGCTCAGCTGGGGCCGTACCGTTTGTCGGCGCGTTTGTCGGAGTCCGCTGCCGGGATCGTGTTCCTGGGTGTGGACGGTCAGGGACGGCGCGCGAGTGTGGCGGTGCTGAACCGGGGTGCGGCGGAGGACGCGGCGGCGCGGGACCGGTTCCGGGCGGCGATCAATGCGGCGGTGCCGGGTGCGGGTGGTGCGGGGCGCGGCGGTGCGCATGGTGGCGGTGCGGGTGGTGGCGGGGGTGCGCCGGTGGTGGCGGCGCAGCCGGATGGGCCGGCGCCGTGGGTGGCGACGGCGTACGGGGCGGAGGGGCCGGGTGCGGAGCGGTTCCTGGAGCCGGTTCTGCTGGGTGGTTCGCGGCGGTGGGGGCGGCGGCGTGGTCCGCAGTTCCAGCCGCATTGGCTGGGGTCGTCGGAGGCGGCGTTGGCGCGTCCGCGCCGGGAGCCGGCGGTGGGGGGACCGGTGGCGGCGCCGGAGCGTCCGCCGGAGCGGAGTCTGGTGGCCGCGGTTCTGGCGTTGGCGGCGGCGTTGGTGGTGTTGGTGGTGTTGATGGCGGTCTTGTTCTCGTGTCAGCCGCGGCCGAAGGATCCGCCTCCGGAGCCGCCGGAGCCGACGCCGTCGGTGGCTCCGTCGGCGCCGCCGTCGGTGCCGCAGCAGCCGGGGAGGCCGACGCCGCCGCCGTCGGGGTCGCCGTCTCCGTCGCCGTCGGGTTCGGGCGGTGGTGGTGACGGCGGGCCGCTGTGACCGGCGGTGGGGCCGGCGGTGGGGGCGCGCGGTTCTTTTCATGATCGCTTGGTGGGGCGGGGTGTCCTAGCCTGGAGCGATGACCGCTTCTGAGGTGAGCGCTGTGGACGCTCTGGCCGACCGGTACGTGGACGCTTTCGCGGCGTTGGACCCGTGCCTGGCGGCGATGATGGGGATCGCGGGGCAGGAGTCCCGGTTGACCGATTTCGGGCCGGAGGGGCGGGCGGCGCGGGCGGAGCTGACGCGGTCGACGCTGGCGGAGCTGGATCGGATCACCGCGTCCGGCGGCGGGGCGTCCGGTGCGTCCGGCGTGGGGGCCGCGGTGCTGCGCGAGCGTCTGGAGTGCGAGCGGGAGCTGGACGAGGCGGGGGTGCGGGCGTGGGAGCTGGACACCACCGACGGTCCGGTGCAGCGGTTGCGGACGGCGGTCGATCTGCTGGATCAGGGCGCGGCGACGGACTGGGACGCGGTGGCGGCGCGGGTGGGCGGGCTGCCGGGGGCGCTGGCGGGGTTGCGGGTGTCGTTGGAGGAGTCACTGCGCGGGGGCCGGGTGGCGGCGCGGCGGCAGGTGCTGCGGAACGTGCGGGAGTGCCGGGACATGCCGGGGTTCCTGGCCGGGCTGGCGGGGCGGCACGGGGACGGGCCGTTGCGGGGGCGGTTGGACGCGGCGGTGGCGGCGGCGTCGGGTGCGCTGGAGGAGTTCGCGGGGTTCCTGGCCGATGAGCTGGCGCCGCGGGCGCCCGAGCGGGACGCGCTGGGCGCGGACCGGTACCGGCTGGGGGTGCGGGATTTCCTGGGGACGGCGCTGGATCTGGAGGAGACCTACGCGTGGGGCTGGCGGGAGCTGGCGCGGATCGAGGCGGAGATGTCGGAGGCGGCGGCGCGGATCGGTCCGGGGGAGCCGGTCGCGGCGGTGCGGGCGGCGCTGGACGCGGATCCGGCGTACCGGATCAGGGGCGCGGAGGCGTTCCGGGCGTGGATCCAGGAGCTGGCGGACGGGGCGATCGCGGATCTGGACGGGACGCATTTCGACATTCCGGAGCCGTTGCGGCGGGTGGAGTGCCGGATCGCGCCGGTGGAGTCGGGGGTGTACTACCTGGCGCCGGCGGAGGACCTGTCGCGTCCGGGGACGGTGTGGTGGACGGTCGGCGGTCCGGACGAGGAGGTCGTGACGTGGACGGTGCCGGCGACGATGTTCCACGAGGGGGTGCCGGGGCATCACCTGCAGCTGGGCGTGACGACGTTGAACGCCGCGACGCTGAACCGGTTCCAGCGGTTGTCGGGTGAGCTGTGCCCGGGGCATGCGGAGGGGTGGGGGCTGTACGCCGAGCGTTTGATGGACGAGCTGGGGTATTACCGGGATCCGGCGTACCGGCTGGGGATGCTGGCGGGCGGGCAGCAGTTCCGTGCGGCGCGGGTGGTGCTGGACATCGGGATGCATCTGGAGCTGGAGATCCCGGAGGGTGCGGGGTTCCACGAGGGGGAGCGGTGGACGCCGGAGCTGGGGTGGGAGTTCCTGCGGGCGCACACGGGGCCGGAGACGGACGCGTACATCTCGTTCGAGATCGACCGGTATCTGGGGCGTCCGGGGCAGGCGATCGCGTACAAGGTGGGGGAGCGGGTGTGGCTGGAGGGGCGTGAGGAGGCGCGGCGGCGGGCGGGTGCGGCGTTCGATCTGAAGGAGTTCCATCGGCGGGCGCTGGATCTGGGACCGATGGGGCTGGATCTGCTGCGCTCGGAGCTGGCGCGACTTTGAGCTCGGGTCCTGGGGCTGACGGGGCTGGTACCGGCAGGGCTGGTGCCGGCGGGTCCTGGGGTCAGACGGGGGCGGAGGGGCCGACGGCGGGGTCGACGCCGGTCTCGCGGAGCCAGCGGCGCGGCGCGTCGGCGGCGGTGGTGCCGGGGGCCGGGTCCTCGTCGGGCAGGTCGGTGCAGGAGCCGACGTGGGAGGCGCTCTCGTCGCCGGGTTCGAGGATCCGCTTGCTGTAGTGGGGCGGCCAGTGCAGCAGCATCCGGCGGCCGCAGGTCGGGCAGGCCCATTCCTCGACTCCGGACTCCGCGGCCCGGACCATGCGCATCTGGTGCGTCGCCCTCAAGACGGGTCCCTCCTCAACCGGTGGCGAGGTTCGGTGAAAATCCGGCTCGCTATGGTGATTGCCCACGTCAAGGCGGTTAAACGGCCGGGGCAAGTGACGGCGAGGGCGGGCCGGGCGCCGGCGGGGGGACGGTCAAGGCCGGTCAAGGCGAGGCCGGTCGCTCGGCCGGTGGCGGTGCGGTGAGGGCGGCGCGGACGGCGGCGCCGATGCGGTCGACGGCTCGGGCGGGGCGGCGCGCGAACGAGCCCCAACCGAGGAAGCCGTGGTCCAGGCCGGTGCCGGTGATGAGGGTGACGGGGACGCCCGCGGCGCGCAGGCGTCCGGCGTGGTCCTCGGCCTGGGGGCGGAGCCGGTCGTGTTCGGCGGTCGCGATGATCGCGGGCGGCAGGCCGCGAGGGTCGGGGTCCAGCAGCGGCGACACCTCGGGCCGGGCGGGGTCGGCGCCGTCGAGGTAGAGGCGCAGGGCGCGGCGCACGTTCGACGGCGGCCAGGGCAGACCGTCGGGGTCGGGCGGGGCGGGCGGGACGTCCCGCAGGTCCAGCGCCGGGTAGACCAGCAGTTGCAGGACGGGGCGGGCGGGTCCGGCGGTGCGCAGGAGGGCGGCCGCGGCGGCGGCGAGCTGGCCGCCGGCGCTGTCGCCGGCGACGCCGATGCGGGCGGGGTCCAGGCCGAGGCGGCCGGCGTGGGCGGTGGTCCAGCGGACGGCGGCGACGGCGTCGTCGAGCGGGGCGGGGAAGGGGTGCTCGGGCGGGCGGCGGTAGCCGACCGACAGCCAGGCGACGCCGCTGGCGAGGGCGAGGGCACGGACGACGGGGTCGTAGGAGTCGACGTCGCCGAGGACCCAGCCGCCGCCGTGGAAGTACACCATCGCGGGTGCGGGGCGGTCGCCGCCGGGGTGGTAGAGGCGGGCCGGCAGCGGTCCGGCGGGGCCGTCGACGGTGACGTCCCGGACGATCGCGACGGGCGGGCGGGGCGAGCGGGCCAGGTCGGCGGCGTGTTCGCGGCGCGCGTCCTCGATCGCGCGGGCCGTGTCGCGCCCGCCCGCCCGGGCGGCCCCGGTGGCCTGTCCGGCGGGCGGCTCGGGCGGCTCGGGTGGGGAGGCGGCCGGGGGCCGGGGCGGGGGTTCGCCGAGGCGGCGGCGCAGGAACGCCAGGTAGTCCGGATCGCGGCCCATGGCCCTCCCCTGACGGCGCGGCGGACGGTGGGGCGGCCCAGCCTACGAGGGCGCGGCGGCGCGCAGGCCGCGCGGGGCGGGAAAACCTGTTGGGGGCGCGGCCGGTGGTCTCCTACGATCGCCGGCATGGCCTGTTTCACGAAGAGCGCGGTCCTGGGGACCGGGCACGCCGTCTCAGCGAGGCTGCGTGAGGCCCGTCCCGTCCTGGACCGGCCGGTGGCGCGCGCTCGCGCCTGACCTTCCCGGCGGGGCCCGTTTTCGAGGTTCCCGCCTGTCTTGTCGCGCGTCGGCGCGGCGGCCTTGAGAGGTCGCGCGCGCTCGTCGGCGTTCCCCCGCCTGCGGTCCAGGGCCTTCGAGCGTCCATGAACCACCTCGGACGGGCCCGGCCGCGCCTTCGCGACGTCTTCTCGGCCGGTCACGCGTGCGGTGTTGCCGCCTGATGCCGCCTCGCGCGTGCCCGCGGCGCCTCCGGTGCCCGTCCGGCCGGCCCCGCCGGGGCCGCGAGCCGAGGACGGCGACCCTGAACCAGCAGCACCACGGCGGCCCGCGCGCGAACGCGCGGCGCACGCTGTCGCAGAACTTCCTGTCCGATTCCGCGGCGATCGCCCGTTATGCCCGCGCCGCCGTGCCCGCGCCCGGAGCGCTGATCGTGGAGGCCGGCGCGGGCGACGGCCGCATCACCGCCGCGCTGGCCGCCCGCGTCGGCAGTGCCGGGCGTGTCGTGGCCTACGAGATCGATCCGCGGCTGGCGGCGCGGCTGCGCGCGCGGTGCGCGGCGCTGCCGAACGTGCGGTGCGTGACCGGCGACTTCCTGGCCGCCCGCCCGCCGTCGGGCCCGTTCCACCTGGCCGGCAACATCCCGTTCGGCGCGACGTCGCGGATCGTCGGCTGGGCGCTGGAGGCGCCGGGGCTGGCGTCGGCGACGCTGATCACGCAGCTGGAGTACGCGCGCAAGCGCACCGGCGGGTACGGGCGGTGGTCGCGGCTGACCGTGCGGACCTGGCCGGAGTTCGGCTGGGAGGCGGGCGGCCGGGTCCCGCGCGGGCTGTTCCGGCCGGTGCCGCGGGTGGACGGCGCGGTGCTGCGGCTGGTGCGGCGGCCGCGCCCGCTGCTGCCGCCGGCCGCGATGGGCGACTACCTGCGCTGCGTCGACCTGGGGTTCACCGGGAAGGGCGGTTCGCTGCGGGCCTCGCTGTGCGCGGCGCATCCGCGGCGCCGGGTGGACGCGGCGCTGGCCGCGGCGGGCATCGCGCCCGGAGCGCTGGTCGCCGACGTCCATCCGGACCGGTGGATCGTGCTGGTGCGGGCCCTGACCGGCCGCTGAGACGCGGCGGGTCAGGCGGGGCCGGCGGGCGGCCGCCACTGGAAGATCATGTCGGCCTCCCGGACGAGCGCGGTCGGGCCGAGCAGCCCGGCGAGGCGGACGGCGGTGTCGCGGGCGGCGACCGGCACCGCGCCCGTCAGCGCCGTCATCCGCGCGATCCGGTGGGAGCGCCGCATCACCTGGGTGGTGCGGCGCCGCCGGGCGGCGGTGTAGGCGGCGAGCGCGGCCGGCATGTCCCCGTCGGCCCCGTCGGCCCCGTCGGCCGCGTCTCGGGTGTCCGGGCCGGGCGGGGTGCCGGCGGCGCGGGTCGCGTGGTGGGCGAGCACGACCGCGTCCTCGATGGCCTGGCAGGCGCCCTGGCCGAGGTTGGGGGTCATGGGGTGGGCGGCGTCGCCGAGCAGCGCGGTGCGTCCGCGGTGGAACGCCGGCAGCGGCCTGGGCATGTGGTAGACGTCGTTGCGGAGCACCGCGTCCGGTTCGACGCCCTCCAGCAGGGCGGGGACGGGGTCGTACCAGCCGCCGAACAGCCGCAGCAGTTCGGCGCGCTCGTCGCCGCCGGGGGCGCGGGCCCCCTCGGGTGCGGGGGCGGTGGCGTACAGGTAGGCGCGGTCGCCGGTGAGGGGGTTGATCCCGAAGACGGTGCCGCGGCCCCACGCCTCGGCGGGGGTGAAGCTCCCTGCGGGGGCGCGGGTGACGGCGCGCCAGGCGGTCAGTCCGGTGTAGCGGATGGGGGAGCGGCCGGGGAACAGCGTCGCGCGGGTCGGGGAGTGGATGCCGTCGGCGGCGACGACGAGGTCGGCGGTCTCCTCGCCCGTGACGGCGCCGCTGTCGGTGCTGGTGGTGACGGTCGCGGGGGTCGTGGCGTCGCCGGGGGAGGCGAGGGCGGCGGTGGAGTTCAGGTGCAGGGCGCCGTCGGGCAGCCGGGCGGCGAGCAGGTCGACCAGGGCGGCGCGGAGGGTGACCACGAGCGGGTCGCCGTAGCGGTCGGCGGCGGTCTGGATGGAGGTGCGCGACAGCCATCGCCCGTCGGCGCGGCGGACCCCGCCCTCGCCCTGGAAGGCGTTGAGGGCCCGGACGGGGTCGCCGGCGCCGATGGTGTCCAGGGCGCGCAGCGCGTTGGGGCCGATCGCCAGGCCGGATCCGACGGGTTCGAGGGAGGCGGCGCGCTCGTGGAGCGTCACCGTCCAGCCGTGGGCGTGCAGGGCCGCGGCGGCGGTGAGGCCGCCGATCCCGCCGCCGATCACGATCGCGTGCGCCATTGCGGACACCCCTTCTCACTACAGCCGTAGTTCGGATACTACGCCTGTAGTGAGGCGCCGGTAGGATCGGGGGCATGACGTCCCCGCGCGCCGAGCTGGTCGCCGACACCGCCCTCGCGCTGCTCGCCGCCGCCGGCATGCGCGGCCTCACCCACCGCGCCGTCGACAAGGCCGCGGGACTGCCCGCCGGGTCCACCTCCAACCTGGCCCGCACCCGCGCCGCGCTGCTGGAGCTGGCGCTGCGGCGCCTCACCGAGCTGGAGCGGCGGCGGTTCGCCGGCTCCGCCGCGCCGCTCGGCGCGGACCTGCGCGGAGCGGGACGCGACCTGCTCGCCGACGCGCTGGCCGGCCTGGTGGACGCGCAGCTGCGCGAGCACCGCGCGTCCGTGCTGGCCCGCTACGAGCTGGCGCTGGAGGCGACCCGCCGCCCCGAGCTGCGCGCGATCTACGACGAGCTGGGGCGCGGGTTCCGCGATGTCGCCGCCGACCTCATGCGCCGGGCCGGGTCCCCCGACCCCGGCCGGCACGGGCCGCGGCTGGTCGCCTTCGTCGAGGGGCTGCTGTTCGACGCGGTCGCCGGCGCCGGACCCGAACCGGACGCCGCCGGCCTGCGCGCCGCCGTCGCCGAGTACCTCGACGGCGTCCTGCCCCGCCACACCCCGCACCACGCCCCGCAACAGAACACGCGACAGGACGCTAGGCCGCCGGCGGCGCCGGCGGCCGGGCTCGCGGGGCGTCAGAACGGGTAAGGGGCGATCTCCCCGCGCATCGTCACCCACTGGGTCTCGGTGAACGCCTCGATGTTGGCGTCCGGGCCGCCGAACCGCGACCCGTTCCCCGACGCCGCCAGCCCCCCGAACGGCACCACCGGCTCGTCGTTGACGGTCTGGTCGTTGATGTGCACCAGCCCCGTCGGGACCGCGTCGGCGATCGCCATCGCCTGCCCGACGTCGCCGAGGATCCCTAGCGACAGCCCGTACTCGCTGTCGCGGGCCAGCGCGACCGCCTCGTCCGCGCTGGAGAACGGCACCACCGGCGCGACCGGCCCGAACACCTCCCGCGCGTAGGCGGGCATGTCCGGGGTGACCTCCGCCAGCACCGTCGGCCGGTAGAACAGGCCCTCGTGGGTGCCGCCCGCCGCCAGCCGCGCCCCGGCGGCGACGGTGTCGCGGACCAGCGCGTCGACGTGCGCGAGCTGTCCCTCGTCGATGATCGGGCCGAGCGCGACCGGCCCGGCCGCAGGGTCCCCGACCGGCAGCTTGTCGGCCTTGTCGGCCAGCGCGGCGACGTACTCCTCGTGCAGGCTCTCGTGCACCAGGTGCCGCCCGGTGGTCATGCAGATCTGCCCCTGGTGCAGGAACGACCCCCACGCGCCCGCCGACACCGCCTTGGCGATGTCGGCGCCCGGCAGCACGATGAGGGCGTTGTTGCCGCCGAGCTCGAGGTGCGCGCGCTTGAGCAGCCGCCCGCACGCCTCCCCGATCTTGCGGCCCGCGGCGGTGGAACCGGTGAACGACACCACCCGCACCTGCGGCGCCGCGACCACCGCCTCGCCGGTCTCCAGTCCGCCCGGCAGCAGGTGCAGCAGCCCCTCGGGCAGGCCCGCCTCCTGGAAGACCCGCGCGAGGGCGACGCCCCCGCACACCGCGGTGCGGGGGTCGGGCTTGAGCAGCACCGCGTTGCCGAGCGCCAGCGCCGGCGCGACCGACCGCATCGACAGGATCAGCGGGAAGTTGAACGGCGCGATCACGCTGACCACCCCGGCGGGGCGGCGCCGCGCCAGGCTCCACCGCGGCTGCGCCGACGGCAGCACCAGGCCCTGCGGGTGCGAGGCCAGCGCCGCCGCCTCGTAGCACAGGCCCGCCGCGAAGTGCGCCTCCAGCTCCGCCTTCGCCGGTACCGACCCGGCCTCCCGCACGATCCAGTCCTGGATCTCGGCGGCGTGCTCCTCGAACAGCCGGCCCGCGCGGCGCAGCACCGCGGCGCGGTCCTCGTAGGTGCGGGCCGCCCAGTCGCGCTGCGCGTCGGCGGCCGCGGCGGCCGACGCGGCGACGTCGCGCGCCGACGCCCGCCCGAGCGTGCCGAGGACCGCGCCGGTCGCCGGCTCGACGACCTCCAGCACGCCGCCGTCCGCGGCGGCCCACCCGCCGGTGAAGATCTTGTCCGTCCACGTCCCGGGGTCCAGCAACGCCATCGTCGGCTCCTCCTCGAACCACGCGCCCGCGGGCGCGGACGCGACGCGGCCCCGCCCGCGCGGCGCGGCCCGTCCTCCCAGGTTCGCCGTACCCGACCGGCGGAGGAACAACGGGTTTCCACTGAACGGAATGTCCCGCGGCGGACGCCGCCGAAACCACGCTCACGCCCCGGCGGGAAAACCCGTTGCGGGGCCCGCGCGGCGCCGCGCATACTCGTCATATCTACCGGCCACCGGGAAGGGAGCAGACCATGACGCGGCGATGCGGCGACCGCACCCGCACCTGCTCCCGGTCCACCCGGCGGGCGGCCACCTGACCTTCGCGCGTCCAGCGCGTCACGGCCGCCCTTCCCACCGACCGGAACGGCGGCCGCTTTCTTCTCGACGACCCGTGAAAGACCCCCGTGCGCCCGCGCCCCTGCGGGCCGCGACGCCGTGGCCGAACGGCTCAGGCACCGGATTGCAGATCCGGATCATGTGGGTTCGAATCCCACCGGCGTCTCCCGCCCCGCCCCCACGTCACCCGGGGGCGGGGCCCGCTCCCCGTAGCTCAGAGGACAGAGCGCCGGACTCCGAAGCCGGGCGCCGCAGGTTCGATTCCTGCCGGGGAGACCCCGCACCCGCCACCGGCAGGGAAGGACCGCATGCGCAAGATACCGACACTGTTCGTCCGCGACCGGGACGGCGACCCCCGCCACGTCACCTCCGAGCCCGACCCGTCCTGCGCCTGGGTGCTCGCCGGTGAGGGCCGCGCCACCCGCAAGTACGACGGCACCTGCGTCCGCTTCGACGGCGCCCGCTGGCACGCCCGCCGCGAGGTCAAGGCCGGCCGGCCCGCCCCGCCCGGATTCACCCCCCTCGCCACCGACCCCGCCACCGGCAAGACCGTCGGATGGGAGCCCGCCGAGCAGTCCGCGTTCTGGAAGCACCTGCGCGCCGCCCTGGACGAACACGACGGACAAGGCGGACAAGGTGGACAGGGCGGACAGGGCGGAGGCGTTTTGGCCGCCGGCACCTACGAGCTGATCGGCCCCAAGATCAACGGGAACCCGGAGGGCGCCGAGCGGCACACCCTCGTCCCGCACGGCGCCGACGACCTCGGCGACGTCCCCCGCGACCACGACGGCCTCGCCGCCTGGCTGCACGCCCACCCCTACGAGGGCATCGTGTTCTGGCGCGACCCCGCCGACCCCGCCTGCGACAAGGCCAAGATCAAGCGCCGCGACTTCCCCGCCCCCTGACACACCGCCCCCTGACACACCGCCCCCTCCCTCAGGCCGGGGGAGGGGGCGCGGCCGGGCGACACGGCCGGGCGGCGCCCGGTCAGGCGGCGTGCTCGGCGAACATCGCGACCAGCCCGTCGGGCGCGTCCGCGGCCAGGCACCGCTCCAGGCTCTCCGCCGACGCCGCCGCCGCCTCGCGCCCGCGCGCGAACATCACCGCCTCGTAGGCGGCCAGCGCCGCCTCCACGTCACCGGGACGCGCGGCGATCGCCTCGCCCAGCTCCGCGCCGTCCAGCATCGCCAGGTTCGCGCCCTCGCCGGCGAACGGCGACATCAGATGCGCCGCGTCCCCCAGCAGCGTCACGCCCGGCACCCGGTCCCAGCGGTGCCCGACCGGCAGCGCGTGGATCGGCCGCGGCACCAGCGGCCCGTCGGCGTCGGCGACCAGCGCCCGCAGCCCCTCGTCCCAGCCGCCGAAATGCTCCAGGACCGCGGCCTTCGCCGCCGCCGCGTCACCGAAGTCGACGCCCGCCGCCCACTGCGGGGCGACCCGCAGCGCCGTGTAGACGTGGACGCCGCCGTCCGGCTCCCGGTGCGCCAGGAACCCCCGGCCGCCGCCGAGCGCGAACAGCATCCCGCCGCCGGCGATCCGCGCGGCCCGCGGATGGCGGGCGTCGACGTCGCGCAGGTCCGACTCCACCATGACCACCCCCGTGTAGGCGGGGACCGCGTCCGACACCAGCGGCCGGATCCGCGACCACGCCCCGTCCGCCCCCACCAGCAGGTCCGTGGTGAACACCGCCCCGCCGGAAAGGCGCACCTCGTGGCGGCCGCCGCCCAGCGGCCGCGCCCCCTCCACCTTCGCGCCCCACCGCACGGTCCCCTCCGGCAGCGAGGCCAGCAGCAGGTCCCGCAGCGCGCCCCGGTCCACCTCCGGACGGCCCCGCCCGCCGTCGTCGGCCTCGGCGAACCGGACGCGGCCGCCGCTGTCGAGGATCCGCATCTCCTCCCCACCCGCGTGCACCAGCGGCAGGAACCGCTCGTGCAGGCCCGCCGCGCGCAGCGCCCGCTGCCCCGACTCCTCGTGGATGTCGAGCATGCCGCCCTGCGCGCGGGCGTCCGCCGAGGCGTCCAGATCGAACACGACCGCCTCGATCCCGTGGACGTGCAGGACCCGCGCCAGGGTCAGGCCGCCCAGGCCCGCCCCGACGATCGTGACCGGCTCGTGCGCCCGCCGCTGCGTCCCGTCGCCGTTCTCCCCGTTGATGCCGTTCATGGTGTCCTCCCGATGTCGTCGTGGTCGTCCGGTGCGGGGGTCCGCAGGATGCCGTTGATCAGCGCCTGGAACCCCCACGACAGCCGCTGCCGCGGCGCGCCCGACAGCAGCGGCCCCGCCAGCGCCGCCAGGTGCGGGCGCCTGCCGGGCGACGCGCCGCGCAGCGCCGCCACCAGCGCGTCCCAGTCCCCGGCGGCGTCGGCGTCGGCGTCGCGGGCGGACTGCTCGGCCGCGGTGGCCGTCGCGTGCTGCAGCAGCACGTCCACCCCCCAGGCCGCCTGCCCCGGCGACGCGCCGCCCTCGATCAGCAGCCCCAGCAGCCGCTCCACCAGGTCCAGGTAGTTCTCGCCGCTGGGCCGCGCCGCCAGCGCCGACCGCGCCAGCCCCGGATGCTCCATCAGCATCGCGGTGTAGGAGGTCAGCACCGCCTCCAGCCGCTCGGCGAACGTCCCGGACGTCGGCGGCGGCGCGACCGTCCCCAGCAGCTCGTCCAGCACCGCCGCGTGCAGCTCCGCGGTGTTGCGGACGTACACGTACAGCGACGCCGGGCCGGTGTCCAGCTCGGCGGCCAGCCGCCGCATCGTCACCTTCGCCAGGCCCTCGGCGCGCACCAGCCGCACCGCCGCCGCGACGATGCCCTCCCTGGTCAGGGCGGGTTTGGCGGGACGCTCTCGGCGGCTGCGCGGCGCGCCGCCCGCAGGTGGATCGACTGTCATGCCCACCACCGTACACGAACATGTTCGTTGCGAACAAGTTCGTAACGAACATGTTCGTCGCGAGGCGCACGGCGACCCCGTGCGCCGCGCGGTTCGCGGCCCGGTCAGCGCGGGCGGACGGCCGCCGTGACGACGTGGCCGCTCACCCCGAGCAGCGACGGCACCGACTCCACCGCCCGCAGCGCCTCGAGGACCGTCTCGCGGTCCTCCTCCAGGAGCTCGTCCAGGCCCCCGAACAGCCACACCGCGCCCTCTAGCCCGTAGGAGCGGGCGCCGGGCAGCCCGGCGTCGGCGAACTCGCGCGGCGGCTCGTCCGCCTCGTGCAGGTAGGCGGTGGTGAACCCCATGTCGGGCGTTGCGCGCAGCACACCGGTCTCGACCGAGGCGTCCACGATCGCGCGCTTGCCCCGGTAGCGGCGCTTGCGGAGCATGTCGTGCAGCGCGGCGTGCCGCCCGATCGTCGCCGCCGCCACCACACCGCCCGGCCGCACGGCCCGCGCCGCCTCCCGCAGCGCCCGCACCCGGTCGGCGCGCTCCACCAGGTGGTACAGCGGGCCGAGCAGCAGCACCGCGTCGGCGGACGCGTCGGGCACCGGCAGGTCACGGGCGTCGCCGAGCCGCGCGGACACCCCGGGGATCCGCGACGCCTGCTCCACGTGCAGCGGGACCGGATCCACCAGCTCCACCGCGTACCCGTCGGCGGCCAGCCACTCGGCGTGCACCCCGGAACCGCCGCCGACGTCGACCACCCGCGCCGGCGGCGCCGGCAGCAAACGGCGCAGGACGTCCTGGGTCCGCCACAACTCCAGCCGCCCGCCGCCCTCACGCAGCCGGCGGTCCTCCCCACCGCGCTCGTAGTAGCGCAGAACATCGCGATCCATGCCGCCGAGGCTCCCCGCCGCGCCCCCGCGCCCGCAAGCCATTAAGCGGGGGACGCCAGGCGGGCGCCGGACGGGCAAGAGCCGGTGTCAGGGGGCGGCGGGGCGGGCGTGCTCGGCGGTCACCGCGTCCAGCAGCCCCGGGAACACCGCGTCGAACTCCTCGCGGCGCAGCGCGTTCATGCGGGACGTGCCGACGTAGTACTGCCGGATGAGGCCCGCCTCGCGCAGCACGTGGAAGTGGTGGGTCGCGGTCGACTTGCTGACCGGCAGGTCGATCGCGCCGCAGCTCAGGTCCGCGCCCGCCGCGTCCAGCTCGCCGACGATCCGCCGCCGCACCGGGTCCACCAGCGCCTCCAGCACCCGCTGCAGGCCGACGTCCCGGACGTCGGGATGCGGCGGGACCCGGTCCCGCCCGCCGTCGCGCACCGCCGCCATGTCCACCTCCCGCGCGCCCATCGTACGACGAACGTCGAAGTACGGCGACCATCAAAGTACGACAGCCATCAAAGTTTGACAGCGGTCGTACTTTCGAGTTGGCTGATCACCACCCCGGGACGGCGCGCGGCGCCGCCCGCCGACGCGGAAGAGGCGATGCGCGATGACCACCACGGTGCGGTTCCACGAGCTCGGAGGCCCGCAGGTGCTGCGGCTGGAGGACGTCGAGACCGGCGAACCCGGCCCCGGCGAGCTGCTGGTCCGCGTCGAGGCGATCGGCCTCAACCGCGCCGAGGCGCTGTTCCGCGCCGGCGACTACATCGAGCCGGTCAAGGCGTTCCCCGCCCGCCTCGGCGCCGAGGCCGCCGGGACCGTCGAGGCCGCCGGCCCCGGCGTCACCGCCTTCCGCCGGGGCGAGCCGGTCAGCGTCGTCCCCGCGTTCTCGATGAACGACTACGGCGTCTACGCCGAGAAGGCGATCGTCCCCGCGGCCGCCGTGCTGAAGCGCCCCGAGGGGCTGGACGCCGTCGGCGGCGCCGCGGTGTGGATGCCGTACCTGACCGCCTACGGGGCGCTGGTGGAGGTCGCCGGGATGCGCGCCGGCGACACCGTCGTCCTGACCGCCGCCTCCAGCAGCGTGGGCCTGGCCGCGATCCGCGTCGCCGTCCGCGCCGGCGCGCGGCCGATCGCCGTCACCCGCAGCCCGGGCAAGAAGGACGCGCTGCTCGAGGCCGGCGCCGCCGAGGTGATCGTAAGCCGCGGGGACGACGTCGCCGCGCCCGTCCTGGACCTGACCGGCGGACGCGGCGCAGAGCTGGTGTTCGACGCCGTCGCCGGCCCCGGCGTCATCGACCTGGCCAGGGCCGTCGCGCCCGGCGGCACCCTCATCGAGTACGGGGCGCTCAGCGGCCGGACGACCCCCTATCCCGGCTTCGAGCTCGGCATGCCCGCGCTGAACATGCGGACCTACACCCTGTACGAGACCACCCGGGACCCGGCGCGGCTGCGCCGCGCGGAGGCGTTCGTCGCCTCCGGCCTGCGCAGCGGCGCGTTCGCCCCGGCCGTGGACCGCGTGTTCGGCCTGCGGGAGATCGTCGAGGCGCACCGGTACATGGAGGCGGGCGCGCAGGTCGGCAAGATCGTCGTCACCACCGGCGACTGACCGCCCCCTCCCCCCGGGCCCGCGTCGCTGTGGACCAGGGGCCCGGGGGACCGGCCGGCGGCCAGGACGCGGCGCCGGCCGGGCTCTGACCGGTCAGGCGCTCGCCGGTCAGGCGGTGACGCCGGCGAGGCTGCGCGACAGGTGCGCGTACACCTCATCCCAGAACGCCACGTGCTCGCCGATCTCCCGGCGCGCCGCCGCCAGCATCAGCGCCTCGTCGGCGAAGTAGCCGTTGACCAGGATGTCCCACAGCGCCGCGAACTGCCCCGGCCCCTTGGTCTCGTGCAGGGTGAGGAACTCCAGCCCCGACACCACCCCGTAGTGCTCCGCCAGCGCGTCGAGGACGACCCGGTTGCGGACGGGGCTGGCGATCTCCCGGCCCGCCAGCGCCGCGACGGCCTCCGCGCCGTCGGCCCCGGGGGCCAGGAACCGCGCCGGGAACGACTCGCAGTAGGCCGCGGTCACCGGCAGCGGCTCCACCGACGACGGCCGCTCCACGCCCAGCGCCCGCAGCATCCGCACCGCCAGGCCGTGATGGTCGCCGCCGACCTCCTCCGCGATGTGCTCGGTCAGCCCGGTCAGCACCCGGGAGGCGTCGAACTCGGTGCCGAACGCCGGGCTCTTCACCACGCAGACGCCGAGCCACCGATGAAATTGGTTCCGCCACAGGTAGTACTGGCCGAAAACGTCGCGGACCATCTCGGCCGGTGCCTTTCCCGTCCGCAGGTCCGAAAAGAACACGCTGCCGTCCAGCGTTCCGACAGCATGGGCGAGCAGGTCGGCCGATACGGCGGATCCAGCGAGCGAGGTCATGATTCTCCAATGATCTGCGGCCATTTCGTTCCCGTCATCGCCGCACGTCGAGGCGGGGGTTCGACGGTTTTCCGCCCGGCGGCGGGCCCACCGGGGACAGCCCCCGCGGACGCACGATGCGACGCGCTAACAGCAGAACCTAACCGACGTTCAGCGCGCGCCCAATATCGCCTTCACCGGTCCATTACCGTCGCCGCCGCGACACCTTGCACGACCGCGCCGCCGTATGGTAGTTCCGGCTCCGAACGGAACGTGCTGCGCCTTTATCGGACCATCCCGCGCCCCGCGCGTTTCCGCCCCGCCCCCGGCGTCCGGCGCCCGGGCCGATACCGCCCGGACCGGTGGCCGGATCCGGCCGTGAGAATCTCACAGAACGCGTCGTCTCACGCGATACGCGGCGTCTCCGGTCGCAAACGGACCACGTCCGGCCACCGCCCCCGGGCCGCCCCTCAAACCGCCGCCCGCCCCCGCCCGGCCGCTCAGGCGACCGCGCGGAGCCGGTCGTCCAGCTCGTCCAGGTCGGCGACGAACCAGACGTGGTCGCCCGCGTTCGACTCGCGGACCAGGGCGCGCAGCGCCGGGCTCGCCGCCAGGTGCCGGGAGATGTCCCCGACGACCGCCAGCCGCAGCCGGTAGTTCACGAACTTCTGCATGACCTCGCCCGCGAAGCGGGTGCCGAGCGAGAAGAACCGCTCGTCCAGCCGCGCCGCCGGCACCGCCACCACCTGCGCGCCGAGGAACACCGCCCCGATCAGGTCGAGCGCGTCCTGCTCGGTCGCCACCGGCGGCCCGTCCGGGTCGCACATCAGCACCTGCACGCCCGCCCGCTCCCGCACCTCGTCAGGCACCGCCGGCCTCCCGCCCGGCCCCGGCCGCGCCACCGCCGGAGCCGGAGCCGCGGTCGTCCAGGACGCCGCCGTCCAGCACGGCCTCGATCAGCCGCAGCACCTCCGCGGTGGCCGGCACCCCGCCCAGGATCACGATCTTCATGCGCCTCCGCTCCTCGTCGTGGACGGTCTGGACGCGCAGCGCGCCCCCGTCCCCCCGCCCGGTGTTGACCCCGGCCAGCACGAACGTGGCGAGCCGGTCGGCGGCGGCGCGGCCGACCCCGTCGATCTGCACGATGCTCGACGCCTCCGCCCGCCCCGCGCCCTCGCCCGGCCCGTCCTGCGCCGGGCGGGGACGCCCGGTCAGCGCCTCCAGCGCCGCCGCGGGGATCCGGTACTGCTTGCCGATCCGCACCGCGTCCAGCCGCCCGGCCCGGATGTAGCCGCGCACCGTCCGCACGTGCAGCCCGAGAAGGTCCGCGACCTCCTCGACCGAGTACATTCGCTCCTCCATCACTCCGCAAACTACCCCATTGAGGGAACGATAGGGAAGTTTGCGGTACCCAAATGGGTGGCGGTGGAGGTGGGGGCGGGCGATAGCGTGGCGCGCGGACGCGAGGCGGCGGCCCGCGCGCGCGTCCCGCCGCGCCGGCGTCCCCGAGCCGCCGATGGGGGAGCGATGACCGGCGGGGAACGCGGAACCGTCACCGTGCTGACCGGGCCGTGCGGCGCCGGCAAGAGCACCGTCGCGCGCCTGCTGGCCGCGCGGCTCGCGCCGAGCGTGCGGCTGCACGGCGACGACTTCTTCGCCTTCATCGCCCAGGGCGCGATCCCGCCGCACCTGCCCGAGGCGCACCGGCAGAACCAGACCGTCGTCGCCGTGCAGGCCGCGGCGGCCGCCGGATACGCCGCCGGCGGCTACCACGTGGTGTTCGACGGGGTCGTCGGGCCGTGGTTCCTGCGCCCCTTCCGCGACGCCGCCGCCTGCGCCGGCGTCCCCCTGCACTACGTGGTGCTGCGCCCGGACCGCGACACCGTGCTCGCGCGCGCCACCGCGCGCGGACCCGGCGCGCTCACCGAGCCCGGACCGGTCCTGCGGATGTTCGAGGAGTTCGCCGACCTCGGCGACCACGAGACCCGCGTCCTGGACTCCGCCGCCCTCACCCCCGAGCAGACCGCGCGGGCCGTCGCCGACGGGCTGCGGTCCGGCGCCTACCTCCTGCCCTGACGCGGCCCGCGGTCCCCGCCGCGCGCCACGCGGGCGAGCGTCACAGGCAGGAGGCGATGCAGTCCAGGACGCGCTCCAGGCCGTAGGCGAACTGCGCCTCGGGGTCCATGTGCGGCAGCGAGGCGTCCCGCACCACGCGCTCGAACATCGGGTGCTCGCCCCGGTCGAGCAGCTGGTGGACGTAAGGGGAGCTCTGGCGCATCCAGTCCTGCATGGTCATCCCGCTGCGGCGCCGCTCGCGCTCCCACTCGATCTCCGCGCGGACCGTCATGACGACGTAGCCGTTCAGCATGTTCATCAGCGTGATGATGTCGTCGACCGGGATGCCGACGTCCAGGGCGCCGAAGCCGAACTCGGTGATCCGCAGCTGGTTCGGGCCGAACGTCGGGCGGGCGCGGTGCAGGTCGGCCACCCACGGGTGCGCCAGCCACATCTGCCGGGTGTTGCGCGCGACCAGCCGCAGGTCGGCGCGCCAGTCGCCGGTCGGCCGGTCCGGGATCTCCAGGGTGCCGACGACGTGGTCGTACATCAGCTCGATGAGGTCGTCGCGCGAGGGGACGTAGCGGTACAGCGACATCGCGCCGGTGCCGAGCTCGGCCGCGATCCGCCGCATCGACGCCGCCTCCAGCCCGTCGGCGTCGGCGATCCGCACCGCCGCCTCGGTGATCTGCGCGCGGCTGTAGGCGGGTCTCGGGCCCCGGCCCTGCCGTTCGGGGACCGCGAAGATGCTGACCGCCTCGACGTCCGCCACCGTGCTCCCTCCGCCGCTTCCCGGACCGCGTCCGGGGTTCCTGCCGCGATTCTAGTTGCGTACATCGTACTCGGTTGTCTAGCCTGGCGGCAGTCCACCGCGTACGGCGTACCCAATGGAGGCGATGATGCCGGACGAACCGATCGTGTCCGCCGAGGCGCTGCACAAGCGCTACGGCGACACCAAGGCCCTGGACGGCCTCGACCTGGCCGTCGCCCCCGGCACCGTCTGCGGGCTGCTCGGCCCCAACGGCGCCGGGAAGACCACCGCCGTGCGGATCCTGGCCACCCTCGCCGACGCCGACTCCGGCCGCGCCCGCGTCGCCGGCCACGACGTCGCCGCCGAACCCGACCGGGTCCGCGCCGCCATCGGCCTCGCCGGCCAGTACGCCGCCGTCGACGAGAAGCTCACCGGACGCGGCAACCTGCGCATGTTCGGCCGCCTCTACCACCTGCCCCGCCGCGAGGCCCACCGCCGCGCCGACGAGCTGCTGGAGCGCTTCGGCCTGATGGACGCCGCCGACCGGCAGGTCCAGGGCTACTCCGGCGGCATGCGCCGCCGCCTCGACCTGATCACCAGCCTGATCCTGCGGCCCCGGGTGCTGTTCCTCGACGAGCCCACCACCGGCCTGGACCCGCGCAGCCGCGGCGAGATCTGGGACGCCGTCCGCGCCCTGGTCGCCGACGGCACCACCGTCCTGCTCACCACCCAGTACCTGGAGGAGGCCGACCGGCTCGCCGACGACGTCGTCGTCATCGACCACGGACGCGTCATCGCCGAAGGCACCCCCGACGCGCTCAAGGCCTCCATCGGCGACCGGCTCGACGTCGCGCTGGCCGACCCCGCCGACGCCGGCGCCGCCGCCCGCGCCCTGTCCGGCCTCGCCGGCGCCCACCCCGACCTGGACGGCGCCCGGCTGACCGTCCCGCTCGCCCGCGGCGCCGTCCGGCTCGCCGACGTCGTCCGCGAACTCGACCGCGCCGGCGTCACCGCCGAGGACGTCGGGCTGCGCCGCCCCACCCTCGACGAGGTGTTCCTGCGCCTCACCGGCCGCGACACCGACCCCGCCGAAGACACCACGGCCCACGACCCGGAGGCCGGGGACCCGGCCGGCCGCCAGAAGGAGACCGTCCGATGACCGCCCCCGCCCTCGGCACCCGACCGTCCCCGGCGGCGCGGCTGCGCTGGACCGCCGCCGACGGCCTCACCCTCGTCGGGCGCGAGCTGAGCCGGCTGCGCTAGGAACCCGGCGAGCTGATCGCCGCGCTGATCTTCCCCGCCGTCATGGTGGTGCTGTTCGGGTACGTGTTCGGCAGCGCCATCACCGTCCCCGGCGGCGGCAACTACCGCGAGTACCTGATGCCCGGCCTGTTCGTCATGGTGTCCTTCACCTCCGTCATGGCCGTCACCATGCGGGTCGCCACCGACGCCTCCCGCGGCGTCATGGACCGGTTCCGCGCCATGCCGATGGCGCGCTCGGCCGTCCCGTTCGGGCAGGCCGGCGCCGACGCGATCAACGGGGTCCTCGCGCTGGTCATCATGGCCGCCACCGGCCTGGTCGTCGGCTGGCGCGCGCACTGCGGCCTCTGGCCCACCGCCGAGGCGTTCCTGCTGCTGATGCTGCTGCGGCACGCGCTCAGCTGGGCCGGCTGCTTCCTCGGCCTGGTGGTGCGCAACGAGCAGACCGCCGACCAGTTCGTCCCGCTGGTGTTCCCGGTCACCATGCTGTCGAACTCCTTCGTCCCGACCGGCGGGATGCCCGGCTGGCTGCAGGCCGTCGCCGACTGGAACCCCGTCAGCGCCGCCACCGCCGCCTGCCGGCAGCTGTTCGGCAACCCCGGCGCGCCCGCCGGCCACGCCGGCGACCTCGCCTGGCCCCTCGCGCACCCCGTCGCCGCGACCCTGCTGTGGTCGGTGGCGCTGATCGCGGTGTTCGCGCCGCTGTCGGTGCGCACCTTCCACCGGCGCGGACGGTGACCGCCCGCGGGCCGCGCCCCCGGCCTCCACCGGGGGCGCGGCCCGCCCGCTCACACCCCGAACGGCGCCGCGTACTCGATCACACCGGACGGCACCGGACCGGACGAGCCGGCCGGCACCAGCGCCATCAGCGCCTCGTCCGGCACCTCGAACCCGGCCGACACCTCCAGCGACGACGCCCGCACGAACCCGAACCGCGGGTAGTACGCCGGATGCCCCAGCACCACCACCAGCCGCTCGCCCCGCCGCGCCGCCTCGGCCAGCGCCGCGCGGACCACCGCGCCGCCCGCACCGCGCCGCTGGTACTCGGGCAGCACCGCCACCGGCGCCAGCGCCAGCGCGTCCGCGCCGCCGACCCGGCAGCGCGTCAGCAGCGCGTACGCGCCGACCCGCCCGCCTTCGTCCTCGGCGACGAACGACAGGCCCGGCAGCCACGCCGGGTCACCGCGCAGCGCGTCCACCAGATCGGCCTCCTCGGCCGTCGGGAACGCCGCCTCCACGACCCGGCGCACCGCCGCAGCGTCCGCGCCCGCCTCCGGGCGCACCGTCCAGTCCCCGCTCACCGGTCGCGCCCCTTCTCCTTGTACATCTGGCGCTGCCACCGGCGCACGGCCTTCCACTTGTCGCGCCGCTCGGCGCGCAGCCGCGCGTCGGTCCGCGACGCGATCCACGCGTTCTCGCGCAGCAGCCTGCGGTAGCTGTCCAGGCGCCGCTGCGGCAGCGACCCGTCCGCGACGGCCGCCAGCACCGCGCAGCCCGGCTCGCCGAGGTGCGCGCAGTCGCCGAACCGGCAGCCGCCGGCCAGCTCCTCGATGTCGGCGAACGTCCGCCGCAGGCCGTCGCCGGCGTCGAACAGGCCCACGCCCCGCAGCCCCGGCGTGTCGATCAGGACGCCGCCGCCCGGCAGCGGGAGCAGCTCCCGCCGGACGGTGGTGTGCCGCCCCTTGCCGTCGGACGCCCGGACCTCGCCCGTGGCGAGCGCGTCGGCGCCCAGCAGCGCGTTGCCGAGCGTGGACTTGCCCGCGCCCGACGGCCCGACCAGCACCACCGTGCCCGACAGGACCGCCGCGACCACGTCCACGCCGTCACCGGTCGCGGCGCTGCACGCCACCACGTCCACGCCCGGAGCGGCGGCCGCGACCTCCGCCTGCGCCTCCGCGGCGGAGGCGACCCGGTCGGCCTTGGTGAGCACCACCACCGGCCGGGCGCCGCTCTCCCAGGCCAGCGCGAGCAGCCGCTCCAGGCGCCCGAGGACGGGATCGGGCACCAGCGGCACCGCGATCGCGACGGTGTCGACGTTGGCGGCCAGCACCTGGCCGCGCGAGTCACGCGCCGCCGACGACCGGACGATCGCGGTGCGGCGCGGCAGCAGCGCCGCCAGCACCGGACGCCCGTCCGGCCCACCGGGCCGCAGCGCCGCCCAGTCGCCGGTGCACGGCGCCGCCGCCGGATCGGCCGGTGACCCGAGCGCCCCGGCCGACGCCCGGCCCGGACCCGACTCGGTCACCACGTCGCACAGGCCGCGGTCCACCGCGGCGACCCGCGCCGGCACCAGCCCGGCCGCGCGGTGAACGGAGAAGACGTTCTCCAAGGTCTCGTCCCAGCCGTAGGCGGACAGGGGAGACCCGTCGAAAGAAGACAACGGAATGGAACCCTTCGCATGAAGGGGCCTCGGCGAGCACGCCGGACGAAGCGGACCGGGGTCAGCCGGAGGCCCGGGAGATGAGGACGGGCTGGCTGCTGCGCGCAGCAGCGACCGCGACGACGGCCATGCACCTCACCCCCCTTTCGGTTCCGGCGCCCACCCTACCGGCCGCCCCGCGCCCGGGCCAGGCGATTAACGGCGGCACCGGCGAGCACACCGGCGGACACCGGCAGCGCGGGCGAAGGGGAGTGGAATGGGTAAAGGGAAAGTATGGTGATTTGGGGCGGCGGACCGTGATGGGGGGCGTGACCGTGGACGAAAGGGACCGGCGGGACGAGCGGCCGCACGAACCGCGCGAACCGCGCAGGCCGCACGAGCCGGAGCGGGGCCTCGCCGAGCGCGCCGACCGGGCCGCGGCCGAACGCCTGGAAGACCTGTGGAACGGGCTCGCGCCCGTCGCCGGCGGCGCCGCCCGCCTCGCCACCACCGTCAGCGAACCCGTCCGGCACGCCGCCCGCGACGCCGCGTCCCTCGCCGCCGCCCGCATCGTCGAGCAGATGGCCGGCACCCCGGTGATGCGGGCCGTGGAGAAGGCCGCCCGCGACGCCGCCGTCAAGGCCGCCTCGGCCGCCGCGGAGAAGGCCGTGCGGGAGGCCCGTGCCGCCGCGGAGGCCAACCCCGCCACCGCGCCCGCCGTCGAGGCCGCCACCGCCGCGATGACCCTCGCCGAGCAGGCCGCCCGGCACCCGATGGCGATCGCCGCGCGCCGCCTCGCCGCCCGCAGCCCCCTGGCCCGCGCCGCCACCGCCACCGCGCTGGACATGGCGGGCCGCACCATGACCACCGCCGCCGCCTCGCCCGCCGTGCAGGCCGCCACCCGCGCCGTCGTGGACGCCGCGATCGACGCCGTCGCCGACGCGGCCGTCGACGCCGCGCTGGTCGCCGGCCGCGACATCGTCGGGCGCGTCGTCCGGGAGACCGCCCGCGAGACCGCCCGGGACCTGGCCGCCGCGCTGCGCGACCGCGCCCGCGGCTCCGCCGAGCTCAACGCGATCGCCGCCGAGCTCACCCCGATCGCCGGCGCCGCCGTCGGCGCCGGCCGCGACCTGGCCGAGCGCACCGGA
>NZ_JABMCA010000089.1:0-35867 GCF_014706005.1 Actinomadura sp. RB99
ACTGGCCCTGGCCCGCCGACGAGTGAACGTTCTGTGGGCACTTCTGCGTGACGGACGGTGCTATCAGCTCACACCACCGGTCACCGCTGCGGCTTGACAACAGCATTAGGAAGCGTCCTGCTCAGGACGCTCGACCACGATGCCGCCGCAGAAGAAAGAACCGGCACGGACGACAAGGTGCGGTCCTTTAACCGCGCGCCCTTGGGCGACTCCCACCTCAAGGGAGATCGGCTCGGACATGAGGGAACCCTTCAAACGGAGCAGCCGGTCGGGCCACGCCCTGCTAATGATGGAGCCCGCTCACGATAGGTCGAAGGCGAGGCGGCGCGCATTGGGCGCGGGGTCAGACGTGTTCGGCCCCGCTCCTGCCCTCCTCACGTGACCAGCGAGAACGCCTCGGAGCCGCACGGCCCGGAGCGTCTTCTTCGACAGCAACCGGCGCAGGCAGCGGGTCGGACGGGGTCACCGTGAATATGAGTCACAGGTTATATTTGCTCTGTGGCCTGGGATGTCATCCTCCTCGAACCGGTCGAAAGCTGGTTCCTCAAGCTGTGCGAGTCGGACATACCGCAGCGTTGATCGAGCAAGCCATCGACAGGCTGGCCGAGGTCGGGCCGACGCTTGGGCGTCCGCTCGTCGACACCCTGGAGCACAGCGACCTGCGCAACCTCAAGGAGTTGCGGCCCGTGAGCCGTGGCCGGTCGGAGAACCGCATGCTGTTCGTCTTCGACCCGGACCGCGCCGCGATCTTCCTTGTGGCCGGAGACAAGGCCGGACAGTACGACGAGGCCATCCCACTGGCCGAAGCCCGCTACGCCGAGTACCGGGCTGTGAAGGACAAGGAGGCCGGACGATGAGCACCGGACGCCGCTGGCAGGACATCAAGGCCGAAGCGCACCGCCGCAACCCGGAACTGGCCGAGCCCGAGCGGCAGGCTCGCGCGCGCCGAACTGGACCCCTACGTCGCCGGCCACCATCTCAAGGAACTTCGCAAGGCTGTCGGCAAGTCACAGGCCGAGGTCGCCCAGATTCTCGGCGTTTCACAATCCCGGGTCTCACAGATCGAGAACGGCGACATCGAAGCCATGGAGTTGGAGACACTCCGCGCCTACGCCACCGCACTCGGCGGACACGTGGACATCACCGTCAGCGTCGGCCCCCACTCCATTAAGGTCGCCTGACTCGCGAAGGCTGACAGCAGCAGCGACAGCAACAGCAGGCACCCACGCCTGCCACGGGCGCACACCGGCAGCCGATCAGGCTCGGCGATGCTTCGCCGGTAGGGGTGTGCTGTAGGCGGTTGATGGACCTGCGGGTACGGGCCTCGCCTTCGGCCGGCCCGCTTGTCACGGTAGGTCGAAGGCGAGGCGGCGCGCGTTGGCCGTAGGAGTTAGATGTTCAGGTCGCCGCGCTTCACCCGGGCGATGAGCTGGGCGAAGGTGTCTGGGGAGAGGGTGAGGTGACCGGCCTCTGGAGCTTTGCTGTCCCGGATTCCCCGTCCATCGGCGAGGAAGGCGATCTCAACACAGTCTTGACCTCCGCCAGCGCCCGAACCGCTGCGGCTGGATTTGCGCCAAACGGGCTCACTCACTTCATGGCCTCCATCAAGTCGCGCAGAAGACTCCGGGTGGAGTCTCGAGACAGAGAATCATCCCCTATCAGCTCATGCCGTAGTCTGTAGTCCCTGATCAGCTCCGGGTCCGATATGAGTCGGCCGCCTCCTACAGCAGCTGACCAGGCATGTTCCCCTCGCCCTATCCTCAAGATCGTGAATGAGCCGTCCACCCCGGCATGTGCCGCCTTGGCCTTGGGGAGCGCTCGAACGACGGTCCCCTTGCGATGGCTCAGCTCGAGCAGGTGGCCGAGTTGCGCGCGCATCACCTCGGGGCCTCCGACCGGGTCTTCGAGCACTGATTGCCGTACAAAGATCCGCACCTCAGGTGGTTCGGCGCGACTCCAACTTGCCTGACGTGCCATGCGCGCTGCGAGTGTCCCCTCGATGTCGTCGACCATCTGCGCGCCCTCGATCAGTGCACGGGCGTACTCCTCGGTCTGGAAGAGCGCATGAATCACGAGGGCGGAGTACACGTTGATGGCCTCAGCTCTTTCTTCGTACTTGGTGTAGGCGTTGAACCAGTTCGGGTCGTGCGCCGCTTCGGCGTAGCGGCGAAGTCGGGCAAAGTGCCCGCGAGTGCGCCAAAGTTGGTCAAGAATTTCGGCCTTCTCTAGCGGTACTTTCGACGTGCCCGATTCATAGTTCGAAACCGTGGAGCCGTCGACTCTCAAGATCTCACCGAGTTCGGCCTGTGAAAGGTTGCGCTCTAGTCGCCATATTCGCAGGTCAACGGCCATCCAATGCCAGGGGTTGTGGTCGGGGTTGAGGTTATCGATCTTCGGCATGCAAGATCCTTAACCTTGAATTTTCTGAAGGAAACGCGACAAGCCTAATCGGTGGCGGCACAGTGGGGAGCGAGTTCGGCCGGGAAAGGTGGGTGTTATGGACGGCAATTCGGGCATACGGGGTAATTCCTGTTCGCGGGACGAGTTCACGCTTCGTTGGCATGCCTATCCGGAGAGCGTGTATCTGACGCGGACGCTCGTCACGCAGGCGTGCGAGGAGTGGGGGCTCGCGGGACACGACTACGTGGGGCGGACGATCATGTCCGAGTTGGCGACGAACGCCGTGGTGCACGCCGTCGAGGGGCACGAGATCCAGGCGTGGGTGACGCGGCTGGCCGGCGCGATCGAGTTCCGGGTGTGGGACCCGTCGCACGCGCCGCCGGTCGTCCCGAAGGCGGACTTCGACGCCGAGGACGGCCGGGGCCTGATGATGGTCCGCTCCCTCGCGTCGGGCGGGTGCGGATACCGGCACCTGGACGGGGGCCTGGGCAAGGTCGTGTGGGCGCGGCTGGCCCTGTAGACACCCGCCCGTCCGGCGGGCCGGTGCCGCTCGTGTCCCCCCAGGGGCGGCGCATCGTTCCCCCACACCGCCGGGCGGGCGGGCCCATTTCGAGAAGAACAGCAATGGAAGGAGCCGATAGATGGGAAAGCATGGAAACCCGCAGGCCTGCGGGGCCTGCGGCGGCATGGGGTGGACGGAAGTCAGTCTCGACGGCAAGACGCAGAAGATCAACTGCGGCTCCTGCAATGGGACCGGTAAAGCGTGAGCGGGTTCGCCGGGCTCCCGCCCGTCGATCGCCGCCTGTTCATTCCGGAGACGGTGTGGGTGGTACGGGACGGCCGTCTCGTGACGCTCGCGCGGGCCGACGAGCCGGAGGAGTGGGAGCGGCTCGTGGAGGCGGACGAGCCGATCATCACGATGGTGAAGGACGGGGCGTGGCCCACGTCCTCTTCGACGGGGCCGTCGATGATGGCGCAGATGATCTGCGCGCTGCGTCTCGAAGCCGGTATGCGCGTGCTGGAGATCGGCACCGGGACCGGGTACAACGCCGCGTGCCTCGCGGAGTTGGGGGCCGTGGTCGTGACGGTCGAGGTCGATGGGGAGATGGCCGAGCACGCGCGGGCCGCGCTGCGGGCGGCCGGGCGTCCCGGCGTGGTCGTCATCGCGGGCGATGGGGAGGCCGGAGCGCCGTCCCATGCGCCGTTCGATCGGGTTATCGCGACCGCGGCGGCGCATACCGTCCCCTACGCCTGGGTCGAGCAGACCAAGCCGGGCGGGCTGATCGTGGTGCCGTGGGCCGCGACGTTCCATCCGGACGGGCCGCTGGCCGTGCTCACGGTGGGGGCGGACGGCACCGCCGAGGGACGCTTCACCGAACCGTCCTGGTTCATGCCGCTGCACGGCCAGCGACTGCCGCAGACGGTCCTTCACGAGACCAGGGAGCGGTGGCACGCGGCCGGGGAGCCGGAGGCGTCCCGGTACGGGATCACGGTGACGCCGGACGGGCAGAGCGTCTGGCTCGACGAGCCCGGCACGGTCGTCCGCTGAACGGAACCCCCGGGCCCACCCCGGGGGTTTTATCGCTTTCTTATAAAAAGCGATGGGGATTCCGCCGTGGCGGCGATTTCGCGGGCGACTCCCTTGTGAGAAGCCTGTGTTAACACGCACACTGGCCGAATATCGGCCTCAGTCTAAGGAGCGGCCATGGGGGCGCTTGCTCTTGCCGTCGCGGCACCGGTCGCCTATGTCGCGGGCTTCACGGTCTTCAAGGTCACGGGTCGCCGGATGCCGCGGCTCACCGGGGCCCGGTTCCTGCACACGACGTGGACGCTGGCGTCCAGCCCCGCGTGGCTGGTCGGGCTGGGCCTGCTGATCGGCGGGATGGTCGTGCAGAGCATCGTGCTGACGCGGATCCCGGTCAGCGCGGTGGTGCCGATGTACGGGCCGGTCATGGTGGTGCTGCTGCTCGTGGCGGTCACCAACTTCCGGGAGCGGGTGACGCCCGGCGAGCTGGGGGCGCTGGCGGTGCTCGTCCTGGCGCTGCTGGCGTTCGCGGCCGCGGGCGGGCTGCTGCGCGGCACGGTCCCGGCCGGGTCGGCCGGTCCGTGGGACCCGCACGCGCCGCTGTGGAAGGTCGCGCTGCTCATCGGGCCGTCGCTGGTGTTCCCGATGTGGCTGTTCGTCGTGCGCGACAGCCCGGTGGACGGGCGGCACGCCAAGCGCGTCACGGGCGTCGCGTTCGGGCTGGGCGCGGGGGCGCTCGTCGGGTGCGCGGAGAGCTCCGGCGCGGCCATCGCCCGGCTCCTGCGGCACGACCCGTCGGCGTGGCAGGAGGTGCTGCGGACGCCGCACCTCTACATCGTCGTCGTCGCGGGGCTGCTCGGGGCGGGGCTGGCGCAGATCGGGCTGCAGCGCTGCCGGCTGTCCGTGGTGATCATCATGCTGGCGGTCGGGTCCAAGGCGTCGCTCTGGCTCGGCGGGATCATGGTGTACGGGCAGCCGTGGCCGGAGACGCCCCGCAAGTTCGCGCTGTCGGCGGTGGGGCTGGTCCTGGCAGCGGCGTCGGTCTTCCTGATCCCGCGCCACGAGCGGGAGGAGCCCGCCGGGGAACCGGCCGGGGAACCGGCCGCCGAGGAGGCCGCCGTTCCCGAGCGGTCGCCGTTCGCCCCGCGGCGCGACGCGTGGGCCGCGCCGGTCCTGCCGGCTCCGGTCGTCGAGCCGCGGCGGGCCGTCCAGCCGCCGCCGGTGCCGCGCAGCGCGGCGGCGATGCGGTACGCGGCCCTGCGGAACGAGGCGGCCGGGCGGGGCGACCGGGCCTGAGACCGCTCACGGGACCTGCCCCTCGCGCGGCCACCGCGCGGCGGCCCGCGCCTCGTCGCGCTCCCGGATCAGCCGCGCCAGCTCGTTGGTCACCAGGTCGAGGAACGCGTCGACCTCCTCGACGGCGTAGCCCTGCGTGAGGCGGGTCGTCGCGAACTTGCGGTCCCGGACGGCCTGCGGGGTGATCCGCCGCTCGCCGTCCGCGTCGTCCGGGCCGCTGCCGAAGCCGGCCAGCCGGCTCTGCCACGCCGGTCTCTTCTTGCCCATGCGACCACTTAACACAGCCCGTCCGGGGCGGGGCGAGCGTTTCTCCGAAGGTGTTGCGGGGGTGCGGATTCCGAACCGTTTTCTTGAAGCCCGGTGAGCATTTTCCGGACGGTGCGGATTCCTGCTGTACGCTGCGCTGCGTCCATTTCCCGGGCGGTCGGGTGTGCGCGCCCCGCGCTGAGGAGTCCGCATGGAACGTGTTATCGAGCATCGTCCCGACACCAGTGGGAAGGCGCGCAGGTTCGCGCTTTTCATGAAGGTCTTCGTCCGGCCGGTGTTCTTCTACAGCCCGCTGACCCGGCTCATGCTGCGCCTCGCGGTCGTCCTGGACTGGGCGGCGCCGCTGCTGATGCGCCCGGAGCGCGGCACCCGCGTCGAACGCGTCGACCTGGACGGCTTCCACGGCGAATGGATCCGCCCCGAAGGCGCCGACTCCGGGCGCGTGGTGCTCTACCTGCACGGCGGCGGCTTCTTCTGCTGCGGCCTGCGCACGCACCGCGGCCTGGTCGCGAGGATCGCGTCGCGGTCCGGCGCGGTCGCCTTCTCCGTCGCCTACCGGCAGCTTCCCGGATCGTCCCTCGTCATCTCGATGGCGGACGCCCTCAACGCCTACGCATGGCTGCTGGAGCAGGGGCACGCGCCGGACGACATCGTCATCGCGGGCGACTCGGCGGGCGGCTTCCTCGCCTTCACCACCGCCCTCACCGCCATGGAGAACGGCCTGCCGAAGCCCGCCGGGATCGTCGCGCTGTCCCCGCTGGTGGACCTCGACCACGAGGGCCGCGCGTCCTACGAGTTCACCCGCCGTGACGCCTACGTGCCCGTCCACCGCCTGAAGAAGCTGAACCGCCTGCTCCTCGCCGGGATGGACCCGGGCCCGCTGCCGTCCCCGTGCGACCGGGACCTGCGGGGCCTGCCGCCGGTCCTCATCGTCGCCGGCTCCCGCGAGGCGCTCCGCTACGACGCGGAGCTGATGACGGAGCGGCTCGCCGCCGCCGACGTCCCGCACCGCCTCCAGATCTGGGAGAACCAGGTGCACGTGTTCGCGGCCTTCGCCGGTGCCGTCCCCGAAGGGCACGAGGCCATCAAGGAGGTGGCCGCCTTCATCCGCGAGATCACTCCCCGGGCCGCCGGCACCGCCGCCTGACCGGCCGGGCACGCGTCGGCGCGGTGCTCGGGCGGCCCGCCTCGCACCGCGCCGATCCGCGCGGCCAGGATCAGGGCGTGGAGAACGCCTTCATGCAGGCCAGCAGGGCCGTCTGAGTCTTGGTCTTGTCGGCGCCGGGCGGGGGCGTCCAGGTGCTCACGTTGTCGGGGACGTCGACGCCGTGCGCCCGCATGCACCGGGCGAACGCGGTGACGGTCTTGGACGGCGCGGTGGTCGGCCTGGTCACCTTCGGGCCGGGCCTGGGCACGGCCGGTGCGGAGGTGGGGGCGGTGGCGGTCGGCGTCGGCGTCGACGCGGGCGGCGTGCCGCCGTCCGGCGACGCCGCGCCGCCGGACGCGGCGGGGGAGCCGAGGGACACCGGGGGCGGTGCGGACGCGGCGCCGTCGCCCCCGCCGTCACCGCCGCCGCAGCCGGCGGCGGACAGAAGCGTCGCGGCGAGCAGCAGCGCCGCCACCGCCGGCCGGGTACGAGCTGGCATCGGCTTCACCTCGGGTCCTTCGGATGAGACGTCGGCGGCCCCGCGCCGCGCGGCGGCCGGGGAAAAGCCATTATCGTCCGCCCCGGCGAGCGCGCCTTATCACTCGGATAAAGTTCGGGAACGCGCGCTTGTCAGCCGGTTGACAAGCATTTCAAATGATCGGCCGATGCTCATCGGAGTATGAACAAGGCTTTTCCTTGCGCGCTGGGTGAGCAATTTTTCCGGTCGTCTTGTGCGGCCGCGTTCTTTCGTGGTCCCATCCGGTCCCGGGCTCGTGACAGGCGCGTTACGCGACCGCCGGCGGGCCGGACGGACGATCTCCGATGGGTGGGGCGATGATCAGTGTGCGCGCACGTCGGGCCGGCCGCCTGATGGCGGCGGCCGGGGCCGGCGCGCTGCTCGCCGCCGGCCTGAGCGGTGCCGGGGCCGAGGCCACGGGCACCCAGAACGCCGACCTCACGGTGTCGTACCAGTGCGCGTTCCCCGCCGGGCCGCAGCAGGTGAGCGTCCGCTACCGGGCGCCGTTCCCGGCGTCGGCGCGGCCGGGCGAGCAGGTGCGGCCGGGCGACGCGACGGCGACCCTGACCGTCCCGCGCGCCGCCCTTGCGGACCTCGACGCGGCGAAGGTCGGCGGGACCGTGCAGGTGGCGGCGCAGACCACGCAGAACGGGACGGCCGCCAAGGCGGACTGGCCCGCGTTCACCGTCGAGCCCGCGGCCGTGCCCGGCGACGGCGAGGGGGACGTGACGCTCACCGCGTCCGGGCGGCCCGCCGCCGCGACCGCCGGGCCCTCGGGCACCCTCTCGTTCAGCCTCGGCGAACTCGACCTGGGCCTCGGGCCCGCGCCCGCGCCCGCCGCCGGCGGCACCAAGGAGACCCCCGTCGCCTGCACCCCCGCGCAAGGACAGGCGCGGGTCCTCGCGGCGGTCCCCGTGGTGGCGGACGGCACCGCGCCCGCCCCCGCCCCGTCCCCCAAGGCGACCGCGGCGGTGCCCGCGGGGGAGGCCCCGCCGGACTGCCAGGACCTCAAGGAGCCCGGATGGCTGATCTCCGGCTGCGTCTACATGAACGGCTTCGCGAACGTGCGCAAGCTCGACGGCGCGACCGTGCTCAATGACCCGGCCGCCCCGAACCCGGCGCTGACGAACGTCGAGTACAACATCGTCCCGAACCTGCCCACGGGCACCGGGACGGACGTCCGCTTCCGGTTCCACGAGCCGCTGCGCTCGAAGGCGACCTTCCTGACGTTCGGCTTCATGCCCACGACGGCCACGATGGAGATGGACCAGGTCGGGCTCGGCACGGAGACCTCCGCGCCGTACGAGAAGGGCCAGACGCGGCAGCGCGTCCAGGCCCGGATGCGCGTCACGATCCGGCTGTACGACGTGACGGTCAACGGGACGCCGCTGGACGTCGGCGCGCACTGCGCGTCCGACCGGGCGGTGGACATCGAGCTCGGCGACGCCCCCGGCGCCGACATCACCAACATCGTCAAGGGCGGGACGCTCCACGGCTCCTTCGAGATACCTCCCTTCAAGGGATGCGGGTCGGGAGAGAACCTGGACCCGCTTTTCACCGGCGCCGTTTCGGGGCCCGGAAACTATCTGAAGGTCAGCCAGGGAACCATCTGCGGCCGCGCCGCGGCCACCTGCCCGCCGGCAATGCCGGAACTGAAGAGATAACGGCTCGCCTGGCCCGGCGGCCAGGGAAAGACATGCCCGTCGAACGGACATCATGCCTGCTCAGCATGCCCGAAAAAGCGTTGTCATTCAACAATAAAGGCCACGTGAGGCGGCGATTGAAACGTCTCAGAATTTGTCATCGGCGTCCGATGACGAATGCGGTTGACGGCGAGTAGCTTACCGGCGTAACACCACGGAAAACGGTTCTCAGGAGGTGATGCGGTATCGGGGGTGAGCAGCACATCGGATAACCGCGTTTCAGAGAATCGAGAGGTACCAGTGAAGACCACCAAGAACACCCGGCGCAGGGGCGGGATGCTCGCCGGCGCGGCCATCGCGCTCGGCGCCGCCGCCATCGCGTCGGCGATGCCGGCCTCGGCCGCCGCGCCGATCCACTACTCCTTCGACCTCAAGGGGTCGTCGTTCATCAAGGCGCCGAACGGCACCACCGCCCTCACCGGGAGCGTCGAGGCCGACCTCGACGTCACCAAGCCCGCCGACAACGTCACGGCGGACCTGACGCTGAACCCGACCAAGGGCAACTTCCAGATCCTCGGCATCCTGCCGGTGACCGCGGACATCGCCTTCGTCCAGCAGGGCAAGACCACCGGCACCTACGCCAACAGCGAGCTCACGACGGACTCCAAGATGTTCGTCAAGCTCGGCTCGTTCAACGTGTTCGGGGCCATCCCGATCGGCGGCGGCGACCAGTGCCAGACCACCCAGCCGTCGGACATCGTCCTCAAGTCGGACGGCAAGTTCATCCCCTCCAAGGGCGGCACGCTCAAGACGAGCGACTACTCGCTGTCCTCCATCGACAACTGCGGCCCGCTGACGGGGATCCTCAGCCTCTTCACCGCCGGGTCCGGCAACACGATCTCGCTCGACCTCACCGCCAAGGCGTAGTCCACGCCAAGGCGCGGTCACCGCCAAGGCGTAGGCCCCGGCCTCGCCTGGCCGACGGCGTCGCCCCCGCCTCCCCGCCGGCGGGGGCGGACCCGTCACCGCACGTCGCGGACCCGGTCCGCGGCCCGGCATGCCCCCCCAACCTCACGCACACGAGAGGTACGAGGTGAAACCGAAGAACATGTCCCGAAGAGTCAGGACCGGTACGGTCCTCGGCTCCACGGCGGGCCTGATGCTCGCCATGGCGAGCGTCGTGGCGGCGCCGGCGGCGTCCGCCGACGCCGGCCTGACCCTCAAGTACCGGTGCAGCTACCCGCTGATCGGGCAGCAGGACCTCAACGTCGCGATCTCCACCGACATCCCGGACAAGGTCGCGCTGAACACCCCGTCGCCCACGATCAACATCAAGGCGGTCTCGACCGTCAGCGCCGACACCACGTTCGGCCTGTGGACGACCCTCACCAAGAAGCTGACCGGCACGGCGAAGGCGCAGGCGTCGCTCGTCGCGCCGCAGTACCCCAGCGGGCTGCCGCTGAAGCCGAACATGACGCTGGCCGACGCGAACGTCCCCGACTCGGGGCCGTTCGACATCACCGCCACCGGCACGCAGGTGCCGCTGACGTTCAACAAGGCCGGCTGGGCGCAGATCACGGTCGGCAACCTCGACCTGGCGATCAGCCCGCTCGGCGCGGACGGCAAGCCCACCGGGCTCGGCCAGATCAACGCGTCCTGCAAGCAGCTGCCGGGGCAGAACAACGTCCTGAAGCAGTTCCTCATCGACGACGGCACCAACCCGCCGAAGCCGGACCCGGTCCCGGGCAAGTACCCGGCGCCGAACCCGGTGCAGACCCTCGCGGGCGACCTGCCGACCTCGCCGGAGAAGTCGCTGCAGTACACCTGCCCGTACCCGCTGGTGGGCGACGGCGACCTGACCGTCAAGGTCAAGTCGAACTTCCCGACCGAGGTCCCGGTGAACACCACCGCGCAGGACTTCATCTCGCAGGCGATCCAGGTGACGTCCGTCTCCACCGTTCCGGCGGACGTCAACGAGAACGGGCTCCAGCAGCTCGGCGCCGTGCAGATGGACGGGACCGCCCTGGCGCACCCGACCATCACGGTCCCGGAGATCGCCAACCCCGTGCCGCTGCAGATGGCGCTGAAGCTCGACAAGACGCAGGTGCCCCCGACCGGCCCGGTGTCGATCAACGGCCCGGGCAAGGCCCCGGCGCTGTCGTTCACCAAGACCGGCGCCGGCAAGGTCGCCCTGGACGACATCGACATCCAGAACTTCACGACCTACGACGCCGACGGCAACCCCGCCAACCTCGGCGACTTCACCTGCCACCTGAAGTCCGGGCAGGACAACACCCTGTTCAGCTTCACGATCAAGGACGGCGGCACGACGACGCCGCCCGACGCGACGGCTCCGTCCGTGCCGGCGAACGTGAGCGGCACGGCGACCGGTGGCTCGGTGGCGCTGAAGTGGGACGCCTCGACCGACAACGACGGCGGCTCGGGCGTCAAGGGCTACTACGTGACGGTGGACGGTAAGAAGGGCGACCTGGTGACGGGTACGTCCACGACCGTCTCCGGTCTGGCGGACGGTGACCACACCTTCGCGGTGTCGGCCGTCGACAACGCGGGCAACGAGTCCGCCGCGTCGGCTCCGGTCACGGTGAAGGTCGCGACGGGCCCCGGCCCGGACAAGACCGCCCCGTCGGTTCCCGCGAACGTCAAGGGCACGGCGAACAACGACTCGGTCGCGCTGTCCTGGGACGCCTCGACCGACAACGACGGTGGCTCGGGCGTCAAGGGCTACTACGTGACGGTCGACGGTAAGAAGGGCGACCTGGTGACGGGTACGTCCACGACCGTCTCCGGCCTGGCCGACGGCGACCACACCTTCGCGGTGTCGGCCGTCGACAACGCGGGCAACGAGTCCGACCCGTCCGCGCCGGTCACCGTGAAGGTCGCGACGGGCCCCGGCCCCGACAAGACCGCCCCGTCCGTCCCGGCGAACGTCAAGGGCACCGGGTCCGACGACGGTTCCGTGGCGCTGACCT
The DNA here is from genome assembly GCF_014706005.1 of Actinomadura sp. RB99. Lineage (NCBI taxonomy): Bacteria > Bacillati > Actinomycetota > Actinomycetes > Streptosporangiales > Thermomonosporaceae > Actinomadura > Actinomadura sp. RB99. The sequence continues at coordinate 11,786 of NZ_JABMCA010000089.1, forward strand.
GGGACGCCTCCACCGACAACGACGGCGGGTCCGGCGTCAAGGGCTACTACGTGACCGTGGACGGCAAGAAGGGCGCCGCCGTGGTCACCGGCACCTCGACCAAGGTCACCGGCCTGGCCAAGGGCGACCACACCTTCGCGGTGTCGGCCGTGGACAACGCGGGCAACGAGTCCGACGCGTCCGCGCCCGTCACGGTGACCGTGCCCGGCACGCCGACCGGCGGCGGCGCGGCGTTCACGCTGTCCGGGTCGTCGACCATCAAGGGCCTGAACGGCAAGGTCGCGCTGAACGGCGCGGTCAACGCCACGGTCGACGGCGGCGGCAAGGTCTCCGCGGACCTGACGCTGAACCCGACCACCGGCACCTTCTCGCTGTTCGGGTTCATCCCGGCGACCGCCGACATCGCCTTCGCCCCGCAGGGCAAGACGACCGGCACCCTGTCGGGCACCACCCTCAGCACCGACACCAAGACCGTCGTCAAGATCCCCTCGATCAAGGTGTTCGGGATGGACCTCGGCGTCGGCAGCACCTGCCAGACGAGCGCCCCGGCCGACATCCCGCTGAAGTCCACCAACTTCAGCGTGGCGGGCGGCGGGACGCTCACCGGCACCTACACCCTGCCCGGCCTGACCGGCTGCGGCTTCCTGACCCCGCTGGTCAGCGCGCTGGCCGCCGGCCCGGGGAACACGATCGACCTGAAGGCCGCGCCGAAGAAGTGATCCTCCGGCAGTGACCGAACGGTCCTGATTCCGGCCCCCGCCGCTCTTCCAGGGACGGCGGCGGGGGCCACCTCCCCGCACACGCATCCCCCCGCATCCCTCGCAGGACGAGCACCAGGAGAGACAGCAGTGAGAGCCACGAGGAGAACGGCCGGGCGAACGGCCGGGCGGACGGCCGGGAACGCGGCCGTCGCGTGCGCCGTCGCGCTCGCGTCCGGCGCCGCCGCCCTCGCCGGGACCGCGGCGCCCGCCGCGGCCGACCCGGTCTCGCTGACCCTGGGCTACCACTGCGTGTTCCCGCTGATCGGCCCCGAGCCGGTCAGCGTCAAGATCAGCACCGATGTGCCGAAGACCGTGGTCAGCGGACAGCAGGTGCCGGGGTTCACGGTGGACTCCGTCTCCACCGTCAGCGCCGGCTCGACCCGCGGCCTGGCCGCCGTCGGGACCGCGAAGCTCGACGGCACCGCGCTGGCGAAGGCGTCGATCACGGTGCCCGACGTGCCGTCCGGGCTGGCCGTGCCCGTCACCTCGAAGCTCGACACCACCGCCGTCCCCGCCGAGGGCGCCTTCGACGTCCACGCGCGCGGCACCACCGTCCCGCTGACGTTCCGCAAGACCGGCAAAGGGACGATCCGCGTCGGGGACCTCGTGCTCACGCTGACGCCGTCGATCGCCGACGGCGGCCCGTCCGGGCTCGGCACCTTCGAGTCCGAGTGCACGCAGGACCCCGGGCAGGACGATGTGCTCGCGACCTTCGACGTCGTCGACTCCACGCCCGCCCCGACCCACCACGACTACACGGTGCGGGGGACGGCGGCCGTCAAGGCGGGCGCCGGGACCGTCCCGCTCAACGGCTCCCTCAGCGCCGACATCGACCCGGGCACCGGGAACGTCACCGGAGCCCTCGACCTCGACCCCGCCACGGGCGCCCTCAAAGCCTGGGGGTTCCTGCCCGTCACGGCGGACGTCGCGTTCGGGCGGCCCGCCGCGACCACCGGGAAGCTGGCCGGCGGCGAGCTGACCGCCGACGCCGCGCTGGACGTGCGAGTGGCGTCGTTCGCGGTGTTCGGGCTTCCGGTCGGCGGCGGCGATCAGTGCCGGACGGCCGCGCCCGCCGACGTCCCGCTGGACTCCGGCGGCCCCTTCGACCCGGCGCTGGGCGGACGGCTCGCGAGCACCGGCTTCACGCTTCCCCCGCTCCAGGACTGCGGCGTGCTGACCGGGCTGCTCGGCTCGTTCACCTCCGGTCCCGGCAACACGGCCGACCTGACCCTCACCCCGAAGGAGCAGGGCTGATGCAGGTCCGCACGCACCCCGCCCGCCGCAGGCGCCCCGCCGTCGACGCGCCTTCGAGCGCCGGTGCGCACGCTGCCGGCGCGCCCGCCGCTCGTCGCATGCGCCGTGTACGCCGCATGCATCATGTACGGCTCGTCGCCGCACTCGCGGCGTTGACGGCGTTGACGGCGGCCACCGCCGGGACCGCCGAGGCGGCGCCCGCCCGTCCCGTCGCCGCCCCGTCCGGCCTCGCCGCGTCCGACCCGGCTCCGCCCGGCGATGCCTTCTACACGCCGCCGGACCCGCTGCCCGCCGGCGCGCCCGGCGACGTCATCCGGTCCCGGCCGTCGAAGGCCGGCCCGCCCACCGCCCGCAGGCTGGCCGACGCCTGGCAGGTCATGTACCTGTCCACGGACGCGCTCGGCAGGCCGGACGCGGTCACCGGGACGGTCCTGGTCCCGAAGAACGCGGACCGGGCGAAGGCGCCGATCATCGGCTGGGGGCCCGGCACCAGCGGCCCGGCGTTCCAGTGCGCCCCGTCCAAGTTCATCGACGAGGGCGCCTTCTACGAGCAGTCCGCGCTGAACGAGATGCTCCAGGCCGGGTACGCGGTCGCCGTCCCGGACTACGAGGGCTACCACGCCGACCCGAAGACCACCTACGTCGCCGGGAAGTCGATGGGGCCCGCCCTCATGGACGCCGTCCGCGCCGCGCAGCGGCTGCCCGACGCGGGCCTGTCGAAGGACGCGAAGGTCGTCTTCCGCGGCTACTCGCAGGGCGGCGGCGCCGCCATGTGGGCGGGGCAGCTCCAGCCCGCCTACGCGCCGGAGCTGAACCTCGTCGGCGTGGTCGGCGGCGGCGTCCCCGCCAACCTCGCGCTGGTCGCGCTCGGCCTGGAGGGCAAGAAGCCGTTCGGGTTCCTGCTCGACGCGCTGATCGGCCTCGACAACGCCTACCCGGAACTGAATCTGGCCTCCTATCTCAACGACGCCGGAAAAGCCGCCGTCGCCGGAATGCAGCAGCACGACTGCACCCTCGAACTGCTGCTGAACTATCCGGGCAAGAAGGTGGCCGACTACTTCACCACGAACCCGCTGGGCACGAAACCGTGGGCGGACCGCGTCACCGAGAACCGGCTCGGCGGAACGCCCATCAAGGTGCCCGTCCTGCAATACCACTCCGACGCGGACGAGATCGTCGCGTTCAATCAGGCGAACACGCTCAGGCAGCAGTACTGCACCGAGGGCGTTCCCCTCACCTGGAAGGTGTGGAACGGCCTGAGCCACATCACGCTCGTGTACCGCGGAAACGCGGACGCCATGGCGTTCATCGCGGACCGGCTCGCCGGGAAGCCCGCGACCTCGAACTGCCCCACCACCCCGAGTTCCTGAAGGAGAGTTCGATGATTCGGCGATTGATCATCGGCACCGTGCTCGCGTCCGTGACGGCCGCGGCCGCCGCCGGCTGCGGCGGAGACAAGGCCAAGCCGGAGGTCGCGTGGGCCGGGAAGGTCTGCGACGGCGTCACCGCGAGCGGCGCCGGCCTGTCCTTCCCCCAGATCGACCCGAAGGACGGCGCGAAGTCCGCCAAGGCCCTCGCCGGCTTCCTCACCGCCATGGAGAAGCGGCTCCAGAGCATGGAGACCCGGCTCCAGGGCGCGGGCGCGCCGCCCGTCGACAACGGCCAGGCGGCCCTGAACACGGCACTGGCCAACCTGCGCGGCACCGAGTCGGCGGTGCGGACCGCGTCCACCGGCCTCGCCAAGGCGAAGGTGACCGACGCGAAGTCGTTCAAGGCGGCGGTCACCGAGGCGGGGCAGGCGATGCAGAAGGTGCAGACCTACCAGGGCCCCACCAAGGACCTGCGCACCGACCCGGCCCTGGCCAAGGCGTTCGACCAGGCCGGCTCGTGCAGGACGCACCAGCTGTGAACGCCGAGGCCAGGAACACCGAGGCCAGGAACACCGAGGCCAGGAACACCGAGGCCAGGCGCACCGAGATCAGGGGCACCGCGATGGCGCGCCGCGCGATCGCCGGCCTCGTCCTCGCGTCCCTCGCCGCCGCGCCGCTGGCCGGATGCAGCGGCGACGACGGCGGCGGCCCGGGCACCACGGCCGCCGCCGCGCCGACCGCCACCGGTTCGGCCCCCACGACGAAGGCGGAGCCGCGCCGGAAGGCGACGCGGGCGACCGTCGCCTGGGCGGGACGGGTATGCCGCGCGATGCCGCCGGGCATCACCGACTCCCCGCTGCCCAAGATCAAAGCCCAGGACGTCGCCGCGTCCGAGCGCGCCATCGCCGCGTACATGACCGGGATGGCGAAGCGCCTCGACACCGTGCGCACCCGGCTCCAGCAGGCCGGATCGCCGCCGATCGCGGACGGGCGGACCGTGCTGGACGCGACGCTCAAGGACCTGGAGACCACCGGGCGGCAGCTGCGGGACGCGGCGTCCGGGCTGCGCACCGGCCGGGTCGGCACGCCCGAGTTCCGGACGGCGCAGGCGAACGCGGGGGCGGCGATGCGCCGGCTCGGCGGCTACCGGCCGCCGACGAAGGCGCTGCGCGCGTCCCCCGCGATCGGCGACGCCTTCACCCGCGCCGCCCCCTGCGCGAAGCCCGGCGTATGAGGGCGGGCGGACGCGCGGTCACTTCGCGCCGGCGGACTTCATGCACGCGAGGAGGGCGCCCTGCATGCGGGTGTCGCCCGGGCCGGGGGTGGGCTGCCAGTGGCTGACGTCGTCGGGGACCTTGACGCCGTGTGCGCGCATGCACGCGACGAACTCGTTGACGACCTTGCTCGGCGCGGAGGAGACCTGCGGGGCGCCGGGGGACGCGGCGGAACCGCCGCCGCCCCCGCCGGAACCGCTGCCGGACGGCGCGCCGGACGGGGCGCCCGGCGTGCCGCCGCCGGACGGGGCCGCGGAACCGGCCGGGGTGGGCGGGGCGGACGCGGACGACGGGCCGCCGCCGTCGTCACCGCCGCCGCAGGCGGTGAGGGAGAGCGCCGGCGCGAGCAGCAGGACTGCGAGATGACGTCGGTTCACTTCGGTTCCTTCCCGCGGGGTGGGCCTTGACGATAGCCGGTCCCGCGCCGTTCGCGCGCCCCCTCCCGGCGGCCGCGGAACGTGTTATCCGGTGCCAAATAAATGTTCATGATCATCAAGAACATGTCAGTTCGGGATAGAAGAGCGCGAGGCCGGTGATTTCCGTCTCCCCGGTTCTTGCGAATCGAATTTACCCGCCAGTAGTTTTCCTGGACCATGCGAACGCGAAAGGAGGCCCGGCCGTGGCGGCACCGATCATCGAATTCCCGCTGAGCGCGCTGCGCCAGGCGGGGCGGCTGTTCGCGCTCGGCGCCACCGTGCTCGGCATGTCGTTCCGCCGGCCGTTCCAGTTCCGCGAGTTCGTCGAGCAGTTCTGGTTCATCGCCAGCGTCACGATCCTGCCGACCGCGCTCGTGTCGATCCCGTTCGGCGCGGTGACCTCGCTGCAGGTCGGCTCGCTCACCCAGCAGTTCGGCGCGCAGTCGTTCACCGGCGCCGCCAGCGTGCTGGTGGTGATCCAGCAGGCGAGCCCGATGATCGTGGCGCTGCTGGTGTCCGGGGTGGCGGGCTCGACGATCTGCGCGGACATCGGCGCCCGGACGATCCGCGAGGAGCTGGACGCGATGGAGGTGCTCGGCGTCTCGCCCGTCCAGCGGCTCGTGGTGCCGCGCGTGCTGGCCTGCGTCGCGGTCGCGCTGCTGCTGAACGGCCTGGTCTCGGTCGTCGGCGTCGCGGGCGGCTACTACTTCAACGTCATGATGCAGGGCGGTACGCCCGGCGCGTACGTCGCGAGCTTCTCCGCCCTGGCGCAGCTCCCCGACATCTACGTGGGGGAGGCGAAGGCGCTGCTGTTCGGGTTCGTCGCGGGCGTGGTCGCCGCGTACCGGGGCCTGAACCCGAAGGGCGGGCCGAAGGGCGTCGGCGACGTCGTCAACCAGTCCGTCGTCATCACCTTCCTGCTGCTGTTCCTGATGAACCTCGTGATCACCGGGATCTACCTGCAGGTCGTCCCGCCGAAGGGAGGCTGACATGAGCCTTCTCTCTCTGAGGGGACGACCCCCCAGACCCCCCGGCAAACGCCTTTTGACGGTGGTCAGAGGCGGCCCCAACCGGTGGTTCGCGTGGCTGGACCAGCCCGGCGACCAGGGCACCTTCTACGTCAAGGCGCTGCTGTGGACGCCGCGCGCCCTGCACCGCTACCGCAAGGAGGTGCAGCGGCTGCTGTCGGAGGTCGCGTTCGGCAGCGGCGGCCTCGGCGTGATCGGCGGGACGATCGGCGTGATGGTCGCGATGACCCTCGCGACCGGTGTCGTCGTCGGGATGCAGGGCTACTCCGCGCTCCAGCAGATCGGGACGTCGGCGTTCACCGGGTTCGCGTCCGCCTACATCAACACGCGCGAGATCGCGCCGGTCGTGTCGGGCCTCGCGCTGTCGGCGACGGTCGGCGCCGGGTTCACCGCGCAGCTCGGCGCGATGCGGATCAGCGACGAGGTGGACGCCCTGGAGGTGATGGGCATCCCGAGCCTGCCGTACCTGGTGACGACCCGGATCATCGCGGGCGCGGTCGCGATCGTCCCGCTGTACGCGGTCGGGCTGCTGTGCGCGTACCTCGCGTCCCGCGAGGTCACGGTGAAGGTGAACGGGCAGTCGGCGGGCACCTACGACCACTACTTCGGGCTGTTCCTGTCGCCGACGGACGTGGTGCTGTCGTTCCTCAAGGTGCTGGTGTTCAGCGTCCTGGTGATCCTGTCGCACTGCTACTACGGCTACCGCGCGGCCGGCGGCCCCGCCGGTGTGGGCAAGGCCGTCGGCCGGGCGGTCCGCACGTCGATCGTGCTGATCAGCGTGAGCGACTTCTTCTTAAGCCTCGCGGTCTGGGGCACCAACACGACGGTGAAGGTGGCCGGATGAACGCCCGGCGCGAGGCCCGCAGGCGCAGGCGGGCGGGACGCGAGCCGGTCGCCGAGCGGCGGCTCGCGGGGGTGGCGTTCCTGCTGGTGCCGGCGCTGCTGGTCTGGCTGTCGATCGCGTTCTACGACAAGGCGTTCACCAAGGTCGACTGGGTGACGCTGAAGACGGCGAGCGCGGGCAGCGAGATGCACCCGCACGCGGACGTGAAGCTGCGCGGCGTCGTCGTCGGCGAGGTGCGGACGGTGTCGTCCAACGGCGGCGTCGCGACGCTGAAGCTGGCGATCCAGCCGGACAAGGTGAGGCTGCTGCCGAGCAACGTCACGGCGCAGCTGCTGCCGACGACGCTGTTCGGGCAGCGGTTCGTCGCGCTGATCCCGCCCGCCGACCCGAGCCCGGCGCGGCTGACGGCGGGCAGCACCATCAGCCAGGACCGCTCGTCCAACGCGATCGAGCTGCAGCGGGTGATGGACAACCTGTACCCGCTGCTCACCGCCGTGCAGCCGGCGCAGCTGTCGGCGACGCTGACGGCGGTGTCGCAGGCGCTGAGCGGGCGCGGCGGGCAGCTCGGCGACACCCTCGTGGAGCTGGACGCCTACCTGAAGAAGATCAACCCGAGCCTGCCCGCGCTGAACCGGGACATCCGGGAGCTGGTCGCGGTCAGCAACGCCTACAGCGAGGCGGCGCCCGACATCCTCCAGGCGCTCAACGACTTCAGCTACACGACGCGGTCGATCGTCCGCCAGAAGGACGATCTCAGCCGGCTGTACGCGACCGTCACCGGAGCCTCGCAGGACATGTCGGACTTCCTGCACGAGAACTCGGCCAACTTCATCGGGCTCGCCGCCGACAGCCGCGCCTCGCTGCAGGTGCTCCAGAAGTACTCGCCCGAGATGCCCTGCACGCTGCGGATGCTGAACGACTTCATCCCCCTGATGGACAAGGTCCTCGGCAAGGGGACGGACCGGCCGGGCCTGCACGTCGACGTGACGACCGTCCGGAACAAGGGCCGGTACGTCCCCGGCAAGGACGCGCCCCGCTACACCGACAAGAGCGGCCCGCACTGCTACCCGGCGGGCGGCCCCGCCACCGTCAGGTCGGCGCCCCCGAACGCGGCCACGCCGGTCGCGGTCGCGCCCGGAGCGCTCGGCCTGCCGAACTCCCCGGAGGAGAACCGCCTCGTCAACGAGCTGCTGGCGCCCGGCCTCCAGGAGGTCCCCGAGGACCTGCCGGACTGGAGCAGCGTGCTCCTCGGGCCCGTCTACCGCGGCACGGAGGTGCGGATCCGATGAACCGGAGGGGACTGCTCGGCCCGCTGTGGAAGTCGCTCGCGTTCGTCGTCGTGACGGTCGTCGCGACCGCCATGCTGGCGCTCACCATCGCGCAGACCGGCGGCGGCGGATCGGTGACGTACCGGGCGCGGTTCACCGACGCGTCCGGGCTCCGCGACGGCGACAGCGTGCGGATCGCCGGCGTCCAGGTCGGGCGGGTCGGCGGGATCCGGGTCGTCGGGCGCCGGCAGGCGCTCGTCACCTTCAAGGTCGACCGCGGCCGCGCGCTGCCCGCCTCGTCCACCGCGACGATCAAGTACCTGAACCTGATCGGCCAGCGGTACCTCGAGATCGGCCGGGGGACGGGCGGCGCCGGCGCGCTGCCGCCCGGCGCGACGATCCCGGTCGACCGGACGGCCCCGGCACTGAACCTGACGCAGCTGTTCAACGGGTTCCAGCCGCTGTTCCAGGCGCTGTCGCCGAAGGACGTCAACCAGCTCGCCGGGTCGATCGTCCAGGTGCTCCAGGGCGAGGGCGGGACCGTCGAGGACCTGCTGTCCACGGTCGGCTCGCTGACCAGCGGCATCGCCGACAAGGACCAGGTCATCGGGCAGGTCATCGACAACCTCAACGCCGTCCTCGACACCGTCAACGCGCGCGGCGACGACCTGTCGAGCCTCATCACGACGCTGCGGCGGCTCGTGTCGGGCCTCGCCGGAGACCGGACGTCCATCGGCGAGGCGGTCAGCGCGCTCGACGACCTCGCCGGCGTCACCACCGACCTCCTCCGGGAGGGCCGCGAACCGCTCAAGCAGGACATCGCGCAGCTCGGGCGGCTGTCCACCAACCTCAACGAGGACTCCCCGACCGTCGACCGGTTCCTGCGGACGCTGCCGGTGAAGATGGCGGCGATCGGCCGGATCGGCTCGTACGGGTCGTGGATGAACTTCTACATGTGCGAGGCGTCCGTGACCGGCGTGACCTACAAGCAGTACCCGGGCGAGAGCCACCCGGCGCCGTCGGGCGTGCGGTCCGACGCGGCGAGGTGCGGGTCGTGAGGCGGCCGCGGCTGAAGCCGGTCCGGGAGCGCAACCCGGTCCTCGTCGCGATCGTGTCGATCACGCTGCTCGTCGCCGCCGGGCTCGCGGCGTTCAACGCCAAGGACCTGCCGCTGATCGGCGGCGGCACCACCTACCGGGCCGACTTCAGCGAGGCGGCCGGGCTGCGGCCCGGCAACGAGGTCCGCGTCGCCGGCGTCAAGGTCGGCGAGGTCACCGGCGTCCGGCTGGCCGGCGCGAAGGTCGCGGTCGCGTTCCGGGTGAAGCGCACCTGGGTCGGCGACGCCAGCACCGTCGCGATCGCGATCAAGACGCTGCTCGGCGACAAGTACCTCGCCGTCGACCCGCTCGGCCCGCGCCGGCAGGACCCGGGACGGACGATCCCGCTGGCCCGGACGACGTCCCCCTACGACGTGACGCAGGCGTTCCAGGACCTCGCCACCACGACCGGGCAGCTCGACTCGCGGAAGCTCGCCGAGAGCCTCGACGCCATCTCCGGCGCGTTCGCGCACACCGCGCCGAGCGTCCGGCAGGCCCTCGACGGGGTGTCCGCGCTGTCGAAGACGATCTCGTCCCGGGACTCGCAGCTGTCCCGGCTGCTGGCGAACACCCGGCAGATCACCGGGACGGTGTCCGGGCAGACCGAGGACGTCCAGGCGCTGCTGCGGGACGGGAACCTGCTGCTCGGCGAGATCGGCCGCCGCCGCGAGGCGATCCACGGGCTGCTCGTCGGCACGCAGTCGCTGTCGCAGCAGATCAGCGGGCTCGTCGACGACAACCAGAAGCAGCTCGACCCGACGCTGCGCGCGCTCGGCCGCGTCACCGACCTGCTCCAGAAGAACCAGGAGAACCTCGACCGGGCGCTGAAGACCGCGGGCCCGTACACGCGGCTGCTCGGCAACACGATGGGCAACGGCCGCTGGCTCGACGGGTACCTGTGCGGGCTCGTCCCGAAGGACTACGCGCCGAAGACGACACCGGAGAAGGGCTGCATGCCGCCCGGGAAGGGCGGGCACTGATGCTGCGCAAACTCGCCGGCCCGGCCACGCTGGTCGCAGCGGGCCTCGCCGTCATCGTCGCCGCCGCCATCGCGTTCCTCGTCCTGCGGCCCCCGGCCGGGACCCGGATCACCGTCTACTTCCACGACGCCGTCGGCGTCTACAAGGGCTCCGACGTGCGGGTCCTCGGCGTGAAGGTCGGCACGGTGAACTCCGTCCGGGCCGAGGGCACGCAGGTCAGGGCCGAGATGACGGTCGACCGCGGGATCGACGTCCCGGCGGGCGCGAACGTCGTCGCGATCGCGCCCAGCTTGGTCGCCGACCGGTACGTCCAGCTGACGCCCGCCTACACCGGCGGCCCGAAGATGGCGGCCGGCGCGGTGATCCCCGTCGAGCGGACCGCGACGCCCGTCGAGCTCGACCAGATCTACGCCAGCATCACCCGGCTGTCGAAGGAACTGGGACCGGACGGGGTCAACAAGGACGGCGCCCTGTCGCGCGTCCTCGGCACCGGCGCCGAGAACCTCCAGGGCAACGGCCAGGACATCCGCACCACGACCGAGCGGATGGCGCAGGCCGCGCGGACCCTCTCCGGCTCGCAGAAGGACCTGTTCTCCACGATCTCGAACCTGTCGACGTTCACCTCGATGCTCAAGACCAACGACGGGCAGGTCCGGCAGGCCGAGCAGCGGCTCGCCGACGTCACCGGGTTCCTCGCCGACGACCGGCAGGAGCTGGACGCGGCGCTCAAGGCGCTCGCCGCCGCCCTCGCCAAGGTGAAGGTGTTCGTGCACGACAACCGCGAGCAGATCCGCACCAACGTGCGGAAGCTGTCGAAGATCACGCAGCTGCTGGCGGACCAGCGCCGGTCCCTCGCCGAGGCGCTGGACGACCTGCCGCTCGCCGTCACCAACGTCCTCGACGCCTACGACCCGGCGACGCGGACGCTGATGGGCCGCGGCGACCTCAACGAGATGAGCCCGCCGCTGCCGGCGACCGGACGCGCGGCGCCCGCGGGACCGGCGGCGCCGTCCGGCGGCACGGGGAAGGGGGCGCCATGAGCCGCGCGAAGACCCGGCGGGCCCGGAACACGGCCGTCGGCGCCGCGCTCGCCGCGGTGACGCTCGGCGGCTGCGGCCCGCTCGGGGTCGGCGGCGGCGTGCAGGACCTGCCGCTGCCCGGCGGCGCCGACCTCGGCGACCACCCGTACACGGTGAAGGCGGAGTTCGCGAACGTGCTGAACCTCGTCCCGCAGTCCGCGGTGAAGGTCAACGACGTCGCGGTCGGCCGGGTGGAGAAGGTGGCGCTGCCCGCCGGCGGCTGGACCGCCGAGGTCACCATGCGGATCAACGGCGATGTCCGGCTGCCCGCCGGCGCGTACGCGCAGCTGGAGCAGTCGAGCCTGCTGGGCGAGAAGTTCGTCCAGCTCAGCGCCGGACCCGAGCGCACCGGACTCCCGGGGGGCGCCGCCGCGCCGGGCGGTGCCGCACCGGGCGGGCCCGCGCCGTCCGCGAGCACGGGAAGGCTCGCGGACGGTGCGGTGATCCCGCTGTCGCGCACCAACCGGAACCCGGAGGTCGAGGAGGTGTTCGGCGCGCTGTCGATGCTGCTCAACGGCGGCGGGATCGCGCAGCTGCGCACCATCACCACCGAGATGAACAAGGCGCTGGACGGCAACGAGCCGCAGATCCGGTCGCTGCTGGAGCAGGCGCGCAGGCTCGTCGGCGACCTCGACGCCAACAAGCAGGGCATCACCGACGCCCTCGACGGCGTCAACCGCCTGTCGTCCACCCTGCGCGCGCGCCAAGGGCAGATAGGCGTCGCGCTCGACGACATCGAGCCCGGACTGAAGGTGCTGGAGGAGCAGCGCGGCGCGCTCGTCCGGATGCTGAACTCGCTGAACGAGCTGTCGGGGGTGGCCGTCACGACCGTCGAGCGGAGCAAGGACGACCTCGTCGCCGACCTCAAGGCGCTCGAACCGACGCTGCGCAGGCTGTCGGACGCCGGGCACGACCTGCCGAACGCGCTGCAGGTCATGCTCACCTACCCGTTCACCGACGCCGTCCTGCCCGCGGTGAAGGGCGACTACCTGAACGTGTACCTCCAGGTCGCCGCGCAGCCGGGGACCCAGATCGTCCCGCCGGTGACGCCGCTGCCGACCAGCGGCGACGGAAGGCCCGCGGGCGGCCCGACGGGACAGGGGGGCTGACCGGGATGCTGACCATCGGCACCAGGATCAAGAACATCGTCTTCCTCATCGTCGGGGCGCTCGCGATCTGCTACGTCGGCCTGAACTACGCCGACCTCGGCGGCTACGTCGGACTGAAGGACTACTACGTCGTCAAGGTCGACCTGCCCGAGGCGGGCGGGCTGGCGAAGAACGCCGACGTCACCTACCGGGGCACCTCGGTCGGCCGCGTCGGCGGCCTCGACCTCACCGCCGACGGCGTCATCGCGGACCTGCGGATCCGCAGGTCCGCGCCGAAGGTGCCGCGCGACACCCAGGCCGTCGTGGCGAACCGGTCCGCGATCGGCGAGCAGTACATCGACCTGCGGCCCCGCACGAACACCGGCCCCTACCTCGCCGCGGGCTCGGTCATCCCGCGCTCCTCCGCCACCACCCCGGCGCCCGTCACCGACCTGCTGACCAGCGTGAACGACCTCGCCGCGTCCGTCCCGACCGGCTCGCTGCGGACGGTCGTCGCCGAACTCGGCCGCGCCTTCGCCGGGGAGGGCCCCGACCTCCAGGTGCTGCTGGACAGCAGCCACACCCTCACCGAGGCCGCCGACCGGAACATCGAGCCGACGCGCTCCCTCATCGGCGACGGCCAGACCGTCCTGCGCACGCAGGACGAGGAGTCCGGCGCGCTCAAGTCGTTCGGCCGCGACGCCCGGCTGCTGGCGGCGCAGCTGCGCGCCTCCGACCCCGCGTTCCGCCGGCTCGTGTCCACCGCGCCCGGCGCCGCCGGCGAGCTCCAGGGACTCGTCCGCGACCTCGACCCGTCGATGAGCGTCCTCGTCGCGAACCTCCTCACCACCTCCCGCGTCCTCCAGCCCCGGACCGACGGCCTCGAACAGCTCCTCGCGAAGCTCCCCGCCGCCGTCTCGATGGGCCTGACCGTCGCGCACGACGGCCGCCTCAACTTCGGGATGGTCAACACCTTCTTCGACCCGCTGCCCTGCACATCCGGATACGGCGGGACGCAGTACCGCAACGGGCTCGACACGTCGCCCGGCCCCGCGCTCAACACCGCGGCCCGCTGCACGGCGCCCGCGTCCAGCGGGGTCAACGTGCGCGGGTCGGCCAACGCCCCGCACCCGCCCTTCCCGGCCGCGGCGCGTCCCGGCTCGGTCCTCGGCGGGACCGCGACGGCGTCGGCGCCCGCGGACGCCGCGCTGCCGGGAGCGCTCGCGCTGCCCGGCGTCGCGCCCGGACCGTCCGGGATGAGCGCGCTGCTCGGCCTGAACGGAGGGCACTGATGGCCACGACCGTGAAAGCCGAACCCCTGCCCCGGCCCCCCGCCCGCGCGAAACGCCGCCCCCTGCTCGCCGGGTGGGGCCTCATCGGCTGGGCCGCGGTCCTCGCCGCCGCCGCCTTCCTCGGCTGGACGGTCTTCACCCTCGTCACGGCGGGCGGCGACCGCGCGACCGGCCCCGAACGCGAGCGCGACCTCGTCCTGCGCAGCACCGGCCGCGAGATCGCCGCGCTGAACACCATGGACCGGTCCGACCCGTCCGCCGGGCTCAGGGCCTGGCTCGACGCGACCACCGGCCCCCTGCACGACCAGCTCCAGCGGGACGAACCGGCGAACCGCGCGAAGATCGGCGCGTCCCGGACCAGCGCGTCCGCGACCGTCACCGGCGCCGCCGTCACCTCCCTCGACACCGCCGCCGGCAAGGCCCAGGTCATCGCGTCCGTGCAGGTCACCCTCACCCCGCAGGGCGGCACGCCCAGCCTGCAGCGCAAGCGCTTCGAGGCCGGCGCCGTCCGCACCGCGGCCGGCTGGAAGCTCGAATCGCTCACCGCACTCCCGGCCGGTGCCCGGTGAGCCGCCTCCTCGGCCTCGCCAGGCCGCTCGGGATCGCGCTCGGCCTCGTCCTGATCGCGCTGCTGCTGCACCCGGTCGCCGGACGGCTCCGCGACGGAGGCGCGGGGGCGGGGGGCACCCCGCACGACCGGGCCGTCCTCGACGGCGTCGCCACCACCGACGTCACCGGCGACGTGTCCACCGCGCTCAGCCGCATCTTCAGCTACACGCCGGCCGACGTGGACGCCGCGCGGCGCGCCGCCGCCGACGTGCTCACCGGCCCCGCCGCCGCGCAGTACACGAAGATCTTCGGGCAGGTGGCGCGGCAGGCGCCCGCCCAGCGCGTCACGCTCACCACCCGCGTCACCCGCGCCGGCGTCATCTCCCTGGTCGGCGACACCGCGCGGCTGCTGGTCTTCCTCGACCAGACCGCGACCCGCGCCGGAAGGCCCGACGGCACGCCCGCCGCCGCCCAGCTCACCGTCACCGCGCACCGCGACGACGGCCACTGGCGCATCACCGAGCTGAAGTCCGCGTGACCGGGAGGCCCGCCATGCCGGAATCGGACACCCTGCAGAGCACCGACACCGTGCGGCGGACGGCCGCGTGCTGCGCCGTCCTCGCCGCCCTCTTCGCCGCCTGGGCCGGCTGGAACTGGTACACCGCCGCCCACGACGGCTCCTACGCCTACTCCCGCACCCGCGACGACGTCCTGCAGAGCGCCGAGCAGGGCGTCCAGAACCTCAACACCCTCGACTACCGCACCGTCGACGCCGGCCTTCGGACCTGGCTCGACTCCACCACCGGCGACCTCCACCGGCAGATCGCCCAGGACCGCGCCGGCTTCACCGACCGGGTCCGGACAGCCCGCACCGTCACCACCGCGAGGATCCTCGGCGCGGCCGTCTCCGAACTCGACGAGCGGTCCGGCAAGGCGAGCGTGCTCGTCGCCGTCGAGACCACCGTCACCCCGCCGGGCGGCGCCCCCGTCACCAAGCAGAACCGGCTCGAAGGCCGCCTCGCCCGCACCGGCGGCGGCTGGAAGCTCAGCGACCTCGGCCAGGCCCCGACGGGCACGACGTGAGAGGACGGCCCGCCATGGCCGCGCACACCACCCGCATCCTCGGCGGCGCCCGCTGGAGGGCCGCCGCCTCCTCGCCCGCCGTCCTCGGGCTGCTCGCCGTGCTGCTCGCCGCGTCCGGCGTCTGGATGCACCGGCAGGCCCGCGACGTTCGCGCCGACCCCGCCGTCCGGAACACCGCCCTCACCGACAGCGCCGCCACCAGCGAGGTCAAGGGCGCCGTCGCCGACATGGTCGGCCGGCTGTTCTCCTACGCCTACACCGACCCGGGCCGTACCGACACCGCCGCGCGCACCTGCCTCACCGGCGCGGCCGTCCGCCAGTACGCGGCGCTGATGACCCGCGTCCGCACCGACGCGCCGCGGCAGAAGACCGTCCTCAGCACGAAGGTGACCGACAGCGCCGTCACCGACCTCCGCGACGGCCGCGCCCGCCTCCTCGTCTACGCCGACCAGCAGACGACCCGCACCAGCGACGGCAAGAGCACCACGTCCCCCGCCATGCTCGCCGTCACCGCCGTGCACCATTCCCACCAATGGCGCATCACGAATATTGACACGTTCCAGCAGTAGCGAGCACCCCAGGTGGCCGGGCCGCGACCGGCCCTAACCAGGGTTAATGGGTCATGGCGGTTTGGTGAGTGGACGGGCGGGTGGTGTGGGCGTATGCCGGTGGCATGGCCAGATACCCCCAGGGCGGCGGGATGACCGACGCGGGCCGTGAGCGGCGGGAACAGGTGCGGATGCAGGCCGCGCAGTGGTTCGGTGAGGGCCGGGCCAACGCGTGGATCGCTGCGCAGTTGCGGGTGGGGCTGCGGCAGGTGGAGAAGTGGCGGCAGGCCTGGCGTCAGGGCGGGCCGGAGGCGTTGCGGTCCAAGGGGCCGCATCGGCGGGCGCGGCTGGACCAGGCGGCGTTCGCGCGGTTGGAGGCCGAGTTGAACCGCGGGCCGGCCGCGCACGGGTATGCCGATGACCAGCGGTGGACGCTGGGCCGGATCGCGGCGCTGATCAAGGGCCTGTTCGGGGTCGAGTACACCCTGCCGGGGGTGTCGCTGCTGCTGCGCCGCAACGGCTGGTCGGTGCAGGTCCCGGGGCGCCGCGCGATCGAGCGCGACGACCAGGCCGTCGAGGTGTGGAAAGAGCGGGTGTGGCCGCAGGTGGAAGCATCGCAGGCGACCTGGGCGCCTGGATCTGCTTCCAAGACGAGACAGGTCAAGGGCTCAGGCCGCCCCGCGGACGCTCCTGGTCCCGGCGGGGGCTCCGGCCGCAGGTGAGGGTGCACGGCGGTGACCAGGGCGGGCGGGTCTCGGTCGCCGGGATGGTCTGCTACCGGCCCGGGCATCGGCCCCGGCTGATCTACCGACTGCACCACTACCGCCGCCGCAAAGGCGAACGCGCCGCCTTCACCCTCAACGAGTACAAGAGCCTGCTGCAGTCCGTTCACCAGCGGTTACCCGGCGGGAAGATCGTGCTGGTCTGGGACAACCTGAACATCCACCACTCCGCCGCGATGCGCGCGTTCATCGGCGCCCACGCCGACTGGCTGCAGGTGTTCTACCTGCCCGCCTACGCCCCCGACCTCAACCCCGCCGAGAGCGTGTGGTCACTGCTCAAGCGCTCCATGGCCAACTTCCTGGCCACCGACCTGGACCACCTCACCGCCATGATCAAGCACCGCCTCGAAGTCATCCAGCACCACCCCGACGTGATCAACGGCTGCCTGACCACCACAGGCCTCACCCTCACCACCACACCCGCCAACACCAATTAATCCTGGTTAGCGCAGCGGAAATGGTCCGTCCAACGCGTGTCCGGGCGACGATTTCCTTGGCCTTCCAGGAATTGCGAAACGTCACCGTCATCCGGCCCGCGCTTTTGTCAGTCGACTCCATGAAGGCGCGCCGAACGGTTTATTCCAGCGACAATCGGAATCGGGGTCCGATCCGCGATCCTGGGAGCGCCGCCGACCGGCGGGCCTGGGACAGGGGGATCGACGCGTGGTGCGAACGGGATTGGACGTGCGGCCCTTCGAGGCCGTCCCGGCGGGCGTGGCCGAACGGCTGCGGCCCCAGGTGGGCCGGGCGGCGGACGAGGTCCTGAACGAGCTGCGGCGCGGCGATCCGCCGCTCGCCGACGAGGAGGCCGGGCGGGCGCGGGCCGGGATCGTCGCGGGGATCCGGCACTTCTGCGACCTGGTCGAGGACCCCGGCGCCGGCTGGGAGCGGGTGGCGGCGTTCTACCTGCGGGTCGGCCGGCACCTCGCCCGCGAAGGGCGCGACCCGGTGGAGGTGCAGCAGGCGCTGCGCCGCTCCGCGCTCGCGGCGTGGCGGACGCTCGCGGCCGTCCCCGGCGGCCTCGACCTCGACCTCGGCGCGCTCAGCCTCGTCGTGGACGCCCAGTTCTGTTACATGGACGCGGTGGCGGAGGTGATCGCCGCCGGGTACACGGCGGAGGTGGCCGCGCGCGCCCGGCTGCTGCACCTGCTGCTCGCCGACCCGCCCGCGGACGAGGCGCGGGTCGCGGCGCTGGCCGGGGAGGCCCGCTGGCCGCTGCCCGCGACGGTGGCGGTCGCGGTGGCGCGGCAGCGCCGCGAGAACGGCGTCCGGACGCCGCCGGCCCCGGCCGCCGACGGGCTGCTCTGCGACTTCGGGGCGCCGGAGCCGTGCCTGATCGTCCCGGACCCCGACGGCCCCGGCCGCCCCCGCCTCCCCGACGCGCTGCTCCGGGACTGGGCGGTCGCGGTCGGCCCGGCGGTGCCGCTCGCGCGGGCGCGGGACTCGCTGCGGTGGGCGCGCGAGACCCTGTCGCTCGCCGCGCGCGGGGTGATCCCGGACGGCGGCCTGATCCGCAGCGCCGAGCACGTCCCCGCGCTGGTGATCGCGCGGGCGGGCGAGCTGATCGACGACGCCGCCGCGACCCGGCTGGCGCCGCTCAGCGCCGTCCCGCCGGCGCGCAGGGAGCGGCTCGCGGAGACGCTGCTGGCCCTGCTGGAGCACAACTTCAACGCGGCGGACGCGAGCCGCCGGCTGCGCGTCCACCCGCAGACCGTCCGCTACCGGCTGCGGCATCTGCAGGACCTCTTCGGGGACGACCTGCGGGACCCGCGGCGCTGCCTGGAGATGGAGCTGATCCTGCACGCCCGGCTCGTGAACCGCGGTGCCGCGCGCTGACGACCCGTTTTTTGTCAATCCGGTGACAAAAGGACCGCCGAATCGTTGCGCCCCGTGCATGGTGCGCGACGGAGAGCGGCGCCATAGTCGGGGACCCCATGCCCGGCGGTCCCCCAGTGAGGTGATGCTCCCATGTCCGGTGACGCCTACGACTTCGACGTGATCGTCGTCGGGTCAGGGTTCGGCGGCAGCGTGTCGGCGCTGCGGCTGGCGGAGAAGGGGTACCGGGTCGCCGTGCTGGAGGCGGGGCGCCGCTTCGACGAGAGAACGCTGCCGAAGACGTCGTGGCGGCTGCGCAAGTACGTGTGGGCGCCCCGGCTCGGGATGCGCGGCATCCAGCGCATGCACCTCGTCGGCGGGAAGGCGGGCGTGCTGGTCCTCGCGGGCGCGGGCGTCGGCGGGGGCTCGCTGGTGTACGCGAACACCCTGTACGTGCCGCCGGAGCCGTTCTTCAAGGACCGGCAGTGGGGCCACATCACCGACTGGCAGGACGAGCTGGAGCCGTTCTACCGGCAGGCGCAGAAGATGCTCGGCGTCACCGTCAACCCGCTCGTCACCCCGGCGGACGAGGCGATGAAGCGCGTCGCCGACCGGATGGGCGTGGGGGAGACCTACCATCCGACGCCCGTCGGCGTGTACTTCGGCGACAGGCCCGGCGAGGACCACGACGACCCGTTCTTCGGCGGCGCCGGACCCCGCCGGACGACCTGCACCGCGTGCGGCTCCTGCATGATCGGCTGCCGGGTCGGCGCGAAGAACATGCTGACGAAGAACTACCTGTACCTGGCCGAGCAGGCCGGGGTGAAGGTGCTGGCCGACACGACCGTGACGGCGGTGACGCCCCTCGACGACGGCACTGCGGGCGACGGCGCTGCGGGCGACGGCGCCGGGAGCGGCGGTTACCGGGTCGAGATCGAGCGCACCGGGCCGCTGCTGAAGCGCCGCCGGGCGCTGACCGCCGAGCACGTCGTGTTCGCCGCCGGCACCTACGGCACGCAGCGGCTCCTGCACCGGATGCGCGCCGCCGGCCGGCTCCCGCGCCTGTCGCCCCGGCTCGGCGAGCTGACCCGCACCAACTCCGAGGCGCTCCTCGGCGTCGAGCGGATGACGGTGTGGCACCGCAAGAAGGACGTCGACCACAGCACCGGCCTCGCCATCACCTCCTCGTTCCACCCCGACGAGAAGACCCACATCGAGCCGACCCGCTACGGCGCCGGCAACAACCTGATGGGGTTCATCCGGACGCTGCTGGTCGACGGCGGCGGCGCGCCGCGCTGGCTGAAGTTCCTCGGGCAGGCCGCCCGGCACCCGACGGTCATCCTGCGCGGCCTGTCGCTGAAGGACTGGGCGAAGCGCACCGTCATCGCGCTCGTCATGCAGACCGCCGACAACTCCATCACGGTCACCGAGAAGCGCGGCCTGCTGGGGCGCCGCCGCCTGTCCGCCGGGCTCGGCGAGGGCGAGCCGAACCCGACGTGGATCCCGGTCGCGCACAAGGCCGTCCGGATGCTCGCCGAGGAGCTCGACGCCACCCCCGGCGGGACCTGGTTCGACCTGTTCAACATCCCGACGACCGCGCACTTCATCGGCGGCTGCGTCATCGGCGAGACGCCCGAGACCGGCGTCATCGACCCCTACCACCGCGTCCACGGCCACCCCGGCCTGCACATCGTGGACGGCTCGGCGGTCACCGCGAACCTCGGCGTCAACCCGTCGCTCACCATCACGGCGCAGGCGGAGCGGGCGATGGCGTTCTGGCCGAACCGCGGCGAGAAGGACCCCCGCCCCGAGCCCGGCGCCCCGTACCGGCGCGTCGAGCGCGTCGCGCCCCGCTCCCCGGCCGTCCCCGAGAACGCGCCCGCCGCCCTGCCCCTCGTCTGACGGCCGCGCCGGCTCGCGGCCGGACCGCCGCCGCCGCGCGGCTGCGCGGAACGGGAACGGCCGCGCCGGTCCCGGACGGGATCGGCGCGGCCGTGAGGGCTGCGGGGGCGCGGGTCAGGCGCCCAGGGCCGTGGTGGTGACGGGCTTGCCGAGGGCGCTGCCCTGCGCCCACTTGGCGAACGGCAGCTGCCAGTAGCCCCAGCCGTTCGTCCACTGGAGCTGGCGCTTGGTGCCGGTGATCGTGACCAGGTCGCCGCGGTAGGACCAGTTGTAGAACCACTGCGCGTCGCCCGCGGGGGAGCGGACGCAGCCGTGGCTGCAGTTGCGGTTCCCGAGGCAGGTCGGGTCGTCCATGTTCTGGTGGATGTACTCGCCGCTGTTGGAGATGCGGGTCGCGAAGGGGACCTGCTCGTCGTACCAGCCCGGGTCGCCCTTCTTCTTGCCCGGCGGGCGCATCCGCTCCAGGCGGCTGTGGTCCATGGTGAGGTGGACGCCGCTGGTGGTGAGCAGGTGGTCGACGCCGTCGGACTGGACGTCGCCGCCCGCGCCGAGGCTGACGCCCCAGGTGCGGACCGTCCGGCCGTTCTTCTTCACGACGAGCTTGTCGGTCTTGGCGTTGACCTGGACGGTGTGGGAGTCGCCGATCTTGAACTTGCGGGTCACGTCCTTGGCGCCGAACACGTTGTCGCCGATCTTCAGCCCGGCGTAGTGGACGGTGACCGACACCCGCTGGTGCGGCTCCCACGGGTGCTTGGGGCGGAACACCAGGGACGGCAGGCCGTTGAACGACTCGCCCGCCGCCAGCCACCGCCACGCGCCCTCGGTCGGCTTGGTCGAGGAGATCTCGATGCTCTTCTCGACGGCGGCGCGCGCCTTGGCCGGCACGGCCTTGTTGAACTGGATGAAGACCGGCATCCCGGTGCCGACCGTCTCGTTCGGGCTCGGCACCACGTTGTTGATCACGGTCGCGGCGGTGGCCCTGCTCGCCTTGAACGCGCTGGTGGCCGTGGTCGCCTTGCCCTTGGGCGAGGTCGCGGTCGCCGACACCTGGTAGCTGCCGCCCGGCTGCAGCGTCCAGGTCGAGTGCCACTGGGTCTTGTCGGCCGACAGCTTCCCGGGCACCTCGGCGCCCTTCAGCTTCACCGAGACCTGGCCCAGCGTGCCGCCCGTCGACGTGACGGTCACGCCCTCGTCCGGGCGGGCCTTGCCGGCGCCGTTCGCGGGGGTGATCGTCACCTTGGGGGCGCCGTCCTCACCGCCCGCCGCCGTCGTCCCGCCCTCGCCGCCGCTGCCACCGCACGCCGTCGCCAGTCCCAGGACCACAGCGACCACCGCAAACGACTTCCCTCGCACCGTTCTCCCTCATCCAGCCCACCCGAACCCGGCGGGGCGCGGACCCCGCAACGAGATCGCTGACGAACGGCCCTGTCTTCCCGGCCCGTACCAGGGGGGACGGCCGGTTTTCACGCCCGATCACATGTGACGTCCATCGTGCCCCGAAGGTTCGCATCGTGGGGGGCGTTCTTCGCATCTTTCGCCCCTGGCGCACCATCCGTTCCGGGCGCCGGGGCGCCCGGACGGGCGCGCGCCGCCGCCGTTGCGGCCGCCGCGGGGCCGGCGGCGGGACCGGGGAACGCATGTCAATGCTCGCAATCGGCGCGGGGACGGGCGAAAAGGAAATGTGTCGTCGGCGTCGCCGGATATGAAAATGCAAGGGCCCGCGCGGCGATTGCGTCCTTGGTGTTTCTTGGCGAAAGCGATGAGCGGTGATGGGGTCATCGCCGCAGGTCACGTGGGTAGCACCCGGACAGTGTCGATCTTCTCTTCAAGTCTGCGGTGGCCTTCGTTAAAAGCGGCGATCAGCGCCGGAACGCGCTGCGATGCTGGATCGTGGCCGCCCGCGGACCCCATGTTCGGCGGCGGGGAATGCGCGCGGCACCGCGGCACCGCGGGCACCGCCGGGTCACCCGCCGGTGAGGTTCTGTCAGCGAAGGGACGCGCGAGATGAGAGCCCAGGGGCTGAGCGCATCCGTCGAGTCCAGCACATCCGTCGACTCCAGCGCGCCCGCCGGTTCCGGCGCGCCGCCCCCTGTCCCGCCGCCGCCGCTGCCGCCGCGCTGCCGCCGCGCCCTGTCCCCGCTCGCCGTGCTGTACCCGGCCTGCCTCGCCGTCGCGGACGGCTGGGCGATGGCCGCCGCCGTCGCCGTCGCGCGCGGCGCCGGACCGGACGGGGCGCTGCCCGCCGCCGCTGCCGCCGCCCTGGTCGCGCTGAACGCCTCGGGCGGGCTGTACCGGATGCGGCGCAGCCCGTCGCTGCTCGCCGACGCGCGGCCGGTGCTGGTCCGGACGCTCGTGGTCGGCGCGCTGGCCGCCGCGCTGCTGCCGGTCCTGACGCCCGGCGCGGCCCCGTCGCGGGCCGGGACGGCCGCCTGGCTGCTGATCGCGTCCGTCGCCGGCGTCCTGGCGCTGACGGCCCGCGCGTTCGGCAACGCCGCGGCCCGCACCTACCGGTGCCGCCGGTCCCGCGCCCGCACGGCCCTCGTCGTCGGGACGGGCGCGACGAGCGACCACGTCATCGACATCCTGTGCACGCGCGGCGAGTTCGGGCTCGCGCCGGTCGGGCTCGTCGGGGCCGGCGGCCCCGACGCGGCGTCCGGCCTGCCGGTCCTCGGCGACGCCGCCGACCTGCCCGGCCTCGTCGAGGAGCACGGCGCCGACACCGTGTTGATCGTCGCCGAGGACGTCCACCCCGGCCGGCTCGACGCCGTGCTGCGCATCTGCTTCGGCCTGCCGTGCGAGACGCTGCTCGTCCAGCCGCCGTCGGACGTCGTGCCGGTCGAGCCCGCGCGGCGCGAGTACCTCGCCGGGCTGCCGTGCGCGCGCGTCGACTGGCGGCTGCGCGGCGCGGCGCCCCGGTTCGCCAAGCGCGCCCTCGACCTCGCCGTCGGCCTGGCCGCGCTGCTGCTGGCGGCGCCGCTGCTCGCCGCGTGCGCCGTCGCGGTCCGCCTCGAAGGTGGCCCCGGCGTGCTGTTCCGGCAGCGCCGGATTGGCCGCGGCGGCGAGGAGTTCGTCCTGTTGAAGTTCCGCACGCTCAAGCCCGCGGACGAGCAGGAGTCCGACACCCGCTGGACCGTCGAGGGCGACCGCCGGATGGGGCCCGTCGGCCGGTTCCTGCGCCGCACGTCGCTGGACGAGCTGCCGCAGCTGTGGAACGTCGTCCGCGGCGACATGAGCCTGGTCGGGCCGCGCCCGGAGCGCCCGCACTTCGTCGAGCAGTTCTCCCGCACGTGCCCCGGCTACATGCTGCGGCATCGCGTCCCGGTCGGCATGACGGGATGGGCGCAGGTGCACGGCTTCCGCGGCGACACCTCCATCGAGCTGCGCGCCCGCCTCGACAACCACTACATCGACCACTGGACGTTCGCGTCCGACCTGCGCATCCTGCTGCTGACGGTGCGGGCCATGCTGTGCCGGGACGCCGCGTGACGGCCGCCGTCCCCTTCCCCTGGGCGGGCCGGGCGCCGCGGACGTCCCGGCGCGCGCTCGCCGGGCTGCTCGCGCGGCCGAGCTGGCTGGTCGCGGCGACCGTCGCGTGCGTCGGCGTTCCCGCCGCCGGGGGCGGGGCGGCCGCGGGGGCCGGCGCCGGGGTGCA
>NZ_JABMCA010000009.1:0-196846 GCF_014706005.1 Actinomadura sp. RB99
GTGGGAGGCGTTCTCGACGGCAAAGCGCAGAGCCATGGCGGGTCCCGTCACCTGGAGTGCTTGATCGGCACGGTCAGGATGGCACAGGCCCTGGTCGCAGCCACTCGCCGATCACGGCGATGTGCACACTGGCTTCGAAGCGGACCGCCAACTTGTCGTAGCGGGTGGCCACCGCCCGGTTCCGCTTGAGCCGGTTGATGCCGCACTCGACGGCGTGTCTTGCTTTGTAATCATCAGCGTCGAATGCTGGAGGGCGTCCGCCCGCCGGACCGCGTCGCTTGCGGTGGCCGATCTGGTCGGCCGGCTCGGGAATGGTGCATGCGATGCCGCGCTTGCGCAGGTAGGCGCGGTTGCCTCGCGATGAGTAAGCCTTGTCGGCGCGGACCCGGAAGGGCCGGGTGCGCGGACGGCCAGGCCCCTGGCGGGGCACGCTGATGGCCTCCAGCACTGCGGCGAATTGCGGAGAATCGCCTCGTTGCCCAGCGGTGATGACTACCGAGAGCGGCCGTTGC
Organism: Actinomadura sp. RB99; assembly: GCF_014706005.1. Taxonomy (NCBI): domain Bacteria; kingdom Bacillati; phylum Actinomycetota; class Actinomycetes; order Streptosporangiales; family Thermomonosporaceae; genus Actinomadura; species Actinomadura sp. RB99. The sequence continues at coordinate 513 of NZ_JABMCA010000009.1, forward strand.
CCCTGCTCGCAGGCCAGATGGATCTTGGTGGTCCACCCGCCGCGGGACCGGCCGAGCGCATGATCGACCGGCTCGGCCCTGGTTCCGCCCGGCGGCTCCCGTTGAAGGTCCCCGTCATGGCGGGCGCCGGCCGCGTGCTGATGCGCCCGGCAGACGGTGGAGTCGACGCTGACCTCCCAGCAGATCAACCCCACCGCATCGGCCTGAGCCTGCAGACCCTTCACGATCCGAGCCCACGTGCCATCGCGCTGCCACCGCCGAAACAGCCCATAGACCGTCTGCCACGGCCCGAACCGGGTCGGCAGATCACGCCAGGGGACACCGGTGCGGACCCGCCATCTGATCCCGTCGATCAAGTGCCGCTTTGACCACACCACCGGCCGTCCAGGCTTCGCCCCCACCGGCAGCAACGGCTCCAACAGCGCCCACTGCGCATCGGTCAGATCACCACGACCCACAAACAAGATCATCCCGAACCGGCAGGCACACCGTGATCAACTTCTGAAACACGGCCTAGTCGGGGATGTGAAGGGCCCGGCTCGGGAGATGGACCTCGGGCCGGGCTCTTCTTCGTGGGCATTAAATCAGTGCGCTCGGGGGCGGGTCGGCCATTACGATTGCGGACGTTCGACCGCGGCGGGGAAGCGCCGTCCACGACTGCTCACGGAAAGGCGCTCTCGATGACGCGGGTCCCGGAGCTACTGCCCGAGCACCCTGAGCCGCTTGAGCGGGGGCACCCCTTCCGGCAGTGGAAGACATGGCGGATTCCCGGCGCCGAGCTGACGCTCACCGGCTACTCCCGCGCGAACGACAAGACCTTCTTCCACATCCCCGAGCTGCGGTGCAGCCTCGACGCGGGGCTTTGCGAAGGGCGGCAGGTGGACACGGTCTTCCTGACGCACACGCATCACGATCACTCCAAGGATCTCGATTTCCTGGCGTCCAAGGCGTCCGGCGTGGACATCTACCTGCCCGCTGAGGCGGTGTCCAACGTGGAGTCCTACCTGCGTGCGTCCGCCGAACTGAACCACGGGCCGGGATTCGACCCGGCGTTGGCGGGAGGCCACCGCCTGCACGGCGTGCGGCAGGGCGATGAGTTCGTCTTCGGGCGCCGCGGGCACCACGTGCGGGTCGTGGAGTGCGAGCACAAGGTGCCCTGTGTGGGATATGCGTTCTCGGAGCGCCGCAAGGCGCTGCTGCCGGAGTTCGAAGAGCTGCGGCGGTCCCTCGCGGAGGAGGGGCGGGGCAAGGAATTCGGGCAGATCATGGCCCGGCGGCGCAAGGACGGCGTCGAGGTCGACGGGGTGGTCGACCGGCCGCTGTTCGCGTTCCTCGGCGACACGCATGTGAACGTGTTCGAGCGGAATCCGTGGCTCTTCGATTATCCGGTCGTCATCACCGAGTGCACGTTCCTGGACGACGCCGAATCGGACCGCGCGAACCGGGTCGGGCACACGGTGTGGAGCCGCCTCAGGCCGGTGATCGAGGCTCATCCGCGGACCCTGTTCGTCCTGACCCATTTCAGCCTGCGCTACTCGGACCGGGAGATCCTCGCGTTCTTCCGCCGGGAGTGGGCGGAGACGGAAGGCGGGCGGCCGGGCAACGTCCTGCTGTGGGTGCACCCGGAAAGCCGCCTGCCCGAGCAGCACCAGCACGGCGGGCGCTGAGGGGTCAGTTCGCCATCCGCCAGGTCTTGCGCGGTTTGCTGTGCATCCGTCCCGGGATGCCGGGACGCTGCTGCCAGGGGTGCGGGCCGCCGGGCGGGCGGTACCCGACGCCCAGCGCGTCCAGGCGGGCGTAGTGCGCTCGGTTCATCCGGCGCTCGAAGTCCTCGAAGTCGCGCTCGTCCGGGCCCGGTAGCCGCGACCAGGCCACTTCGGCGAACGCGACGAGGCGGGGGAACGCCTGGTAGTCCACCCGGCCGCGGTTCTCCACGACCTCGGTCCACAGGTTGGCCTGCGCACCGATGATGTTGTCCGCGTGGGGCGTGCCGGTCAGCCGGGGCGGTACGGGTTCGAACCGGTAGACGTCCTCGAGCGTGTGGACCCATCCGAACGGCACGGGCTCCTCGGGGCCGTGGGCCTGGGCGTGGTCGAGGTAGACCTCCTGCTGCGGGCACATCACCACGCTGTGGCCGGCCTCCGCGGCGGCGATCCCGCCCGAGTACCACCGCCAGCACATGACGGCGGCGCCGTCCGCCAGGCCGCCCTCCAGGATCTCGTCCCAGCCGATGAGGCGCCGCCCCCGCGCGGCGAGCCAGGAGGCGAAGTGGCGGATCATCCACGATTGGAGGTCCTCTTCGTTCCGGAGCCCGAGTTCCCGGATGCGGGCCTGGGCCCTGGGCGACTCGCGCCACTGGTCCTTGAGGCATTCGTCGCCGCCGATGTGGACGAACCGGCCGGGAAAGATCGCCAGTACCTCTTCCAGGACGTCCTCATAGAAGCGGATCACGGCGTCGGTGGGGGCCAGCACGTTGCGGGTGGTGCCCCAGCCGGTCCCCACCTCCAGCGCGGCGGTGTCGACGACGTCGTCGTTGCCCAGTTCGGGGTAGGCGGCGATGGCGGCCTGGGAATGGCCGGGAAGGTCGATCTCGGGCACGACGGTGACGTGCCGCTCCGCCGCGTACGCGACGATCTCGCGCAGATCGTCCTGGGTGTAGAAGCCGCCGTGCGGGCGCTCGTCCCACAGCGCCGGCTCCCCCCAGCCCAGGCGGGTGCGCCGCCGCCAGGCGCCGATCTCGGTCAGCCGGGGGTGGCGGCGGATCTCGACACGCCACCCCTGGTCGTCGGTGAGATGCAGGTGCAGCACGTTCAGCTTGTGGGCGGCCAGCAGGTCGACGTAGCGCAGCACATCGTCCTTGGGCAGGAAGTGCCGCGCGACGTCGAGCATGAAGCCTCGCCAAGCGAAACGCGGCCGGTCCTCGATGGTCACGTACGGCACCATGACCGGCCCGCGCGCGCTTGGAGCGCGGCGAAAAGCCTCCGGCCCCATCATTTGACGCAAGGTCTGGCGCCCCCAGAAGACGCCCGCCTCATCGCCGCCCACGATCTCGGCGCCGTCGGCCGACACGGTGAGCCGGTACGCCTCCGGCCCCAGCGACGGATCGACGTCGGTACGCACATCCCCGCTGAAAGGACCGGCCCCTCCGGTCCGTTCGACCCGGTCCGGGGCTGGTATCAAGTTCAGCTCAGGCGCCACGCCCTCAGTTTCCCCATAGAAGTCGTCCATTCGCCAGGGGACGGTTTGACGCGCACGCCGCGCCTTCGCCCTGTTCCACAGAGAGTTCGCTCGTGCTCGCGCGCGAGGCGCGTCGAGGTCACCGCTCCGGTGCGGCGGTTCCGCGCTCGGCACCGTCCGGTCCGGCGGGATCGCTTCCGGCCGGGGCGGCGAGCGCGGCGAGGTAGCCGTCCAGGATCCGGATCTGCCGCTCGGGCGGGAACTCCTGGGGGCTGAACAGGGCCTGCACGACGAGGCCGAGCGTGAACGACAGGATCGCCGCCGCGAGATCGTCCGCGTCGGCGGACGGCAGTTCCCCGAGGCGTTGCGCTTCCCTCACCTGGTGCCGGATCCGCTCGCGCGAGCGCGCGTAGCGGTCCGCATGCCCGGCGGCCAGGCCGGGATCCGCCAGCGCGGCGTCCCACGAACCGACCCAGATGCGGTTGTCGGCGGCGGCCTGCGGCGTGGACGGCAGGATGTCCAGCAGCAGCGCGCGCAGCGCGGCGAGGCCGCCGGGCCCGGTGTCGTCCCTCCGGGTCGCCGTCCTGCGCTCGTCCAAGAGCGTCAGCGCGTGCGCGACCAGGTCCCTCTTGCTCGGGAAGTAGTGCGTGAGCAGGCCGGTCGTCGCGCCCATCTCGGTGGCCACCGCCCGCAGCGTCAGGCCGCCGAACCCCTGCGCGGCCAGCACCCGCCACACCGCCGCGGACACGTCCCGGCGCCGGGCCTCGTGATCTCCCTTGTGGCGCGGCATGCCGCCAGAGTACATTCACATAACAGACGTTATGGAAATGAGGAGGTCCCCTTGGGCACCGACGTCAAGGCCGAGCTCGACGGGCTCATGCGCGCGCTCTTCGGCGCGTTCGGCAACACCGGCGGCACGGGGCCGAATCTCGCCGTCGTCCGCGAGGTGTTCATCCCGGAGGGTCTGATCATCAAGAACGTCGGGGGCGAGACCGTGATCTACGACCTCGACACGTTCATCGCCCCGCGCGAGAGGATGCTCACCGACGGGACGCTGACCGAGTTCTCCGAATGGGAGGTCTCCGAGCGGACCGAGATCTTCGGTTCGATCGCGCAGCGGTTCAGCGAATACGGCAAGTCCGGTTACCGCGACGGCGAATGGTTCGAGGGCGCCGGCCGCCAGACGACCCAGTTCATCCGCACGCCCGGCGGCTGGAAGATGAGCGCGGCCGCCTGGGACGACGTATAGCACCAGGTGAGGGCCTGTTCCGCTACTTCTTCGCCGGGTCGGAGCCGGGGTGCTTGACGATCCGGTCGCCGGCGCGCAGCGAGTCCCAGAGCGACCCCTTGACGCGGATCTTCTTGGTCTTGCCGTCGGTGAAGGCGACCTCGAGATAGTGGTAGAGATTCGACCCGTCCGGCATGTTGCGGGATTTGGCGGTGACGACGCCTTCCCACGCCTCGTTCTTGCGCATTCGCCGTGACCTGAACATATGCCCGCCCTTGGTGATACGTCCCTTACTTCCTGTGACCAGGCTAAGGAGCCGCGAAACGGGAGGCATCGGCCGCACGTCGGGTCCTGCGGATGCGACTTTAGGCTGAGACGCCGGACGGCCCCGACCAAGGTCGCAGGCCAGAACCGGAGGCCGGCGAGGCGGCGGCCCGCCGCGGACCGCTTCATTCCCGTTCCGTGCCGTTGGCGCGCAGGTAGACGATGTCGAGGTCGCGGAGCCGGTCCGGGTCGCCGTCGATGGCGATGCGCGTGATCCTTCCGTCGGCGACGGTGAACGAGAACAGGGCCATGGCCCGGCCGTGGCGGGTCCAGACCGCCGCGGGGACGCCGTCGACGAGGGCGAGCCGGGCGCCCTGGGCCCGTCCGGCGAAGAACGCCGCCACCTCGCGGGCGCCGCGGATCTCGCTGACCACGGCGTCCGGGTCGAGCAGCTCCAGCAGCGCGGTGAAGTCCCCGGCGCGGGAGGCGGCCAGGAACGCCGCGACGATCTCCTTCTTTGTGGACCGGGCGGGGGCGGACGCCTCGGCCGCCCCCTGCACCCGCCGCCGGGCCCGGCTGGCGAGCTGCCGGGCCGCCACCGGGGAGCGGTCGATGATGGGGCCGATCTCCCCGAACGGCACGGCGAACACGTCGTGCAGGACGAACGCGAGCCGCTCGGCGGGCGCCAGCGTGTCCAGCACCACCGTCAGCGCGACGCCGACCGAGTCGGCCAGCAGCGCCTCGTCCTCGGGGTGGTCGTGCACGGCCGGCCGGGCGCCCGGCCGCGGCGCGGCCGGCTCGGGCGGCAGCGCCCCGGCCGACTCCTCGCGCCGCGCCCGGCGCGCTTCGAGCATGTTCAGGCAGACGCGGGCGACGACCGTGGTCAGCCACCCGGCCGGGTTCTCCACCCCGCCGGTGTCGGCGCGGCCGACCCGCAGCCACGCCTCCTGCACGGCGTCCTCGGCCTCGCCGGCCGAACCGAGCATCCGGTACGCCACCGCGCGCAGCCGGTCCTGATGCTCGGTGAACTGCTCGCTCAGCCAATCCTGCTGGACCATTCGTCACGTTCCTCCGTCGGGACCTGTCATACCGATTGACCGGCGGGACCGCGCCGATGTGACGTCCGGACGTCCGACCGGCCGGTCCGCGGCGGTCGCCGCCGACGCGAACACAAGGGAGAACAGGCATGAAGGCGCACGTCAGCTCGATCCTCCTCGGCGTCCAGGACATGGACCGGGCCAAGCGTTTCTACACCGAGGGACTCGGCTGGAAGATCAAGGACGACTGGGGCATCTCGGTGTTCTTCGAGTCGGACGGGGCCTCGCCCGTCGGCTTCTACGGCCGCGAGGGCCTGGCCGAGCAGGTGGGCACGAGCCCGGAGGGCAGCGGCTTCAGCGGGCTGGTCCTCACCTACGTCGTCCGCAGCGAGGCGGGGGTCGACGAGGTCATGTCGGAGGCCGAGAAGGCCGGCGCCACCGTCCTCAAGCCCGCCGGCGCGCTGCCGTGGGGCGGGTACGGCGGCACTTTCGCGGACCCGGACGGCTACATCTGGAGCCTGGCCTACAGCGCCGAGGGCAAGGACCAGCCGTACGCGGAGTAGCCACCGGTAAGGGTCCCGGCGAGCGCGCGGCGCGCGCTCGCCGGCCCTGTCGGGAGGAACCGGCGCCACGCTCATTGACCTCGATCAGGACGGGCGGCCGGCGAGAGAGCGGGAGCAGACCATGAAGTTCCGGACCCACGTCGAGCCCCCGGACTTCGCCCGCGCCCTGGACGCCGACCCGGCCGCCCGCGCCGCCTACGACCGCTTGGCCTACACCCACAAGCGCCGCCACGTCCTGGCCATCGAAGGCGCCCAGAAACCCGAGACCCGCGCCCGCCGCATAGAAAAAGCCTTCATCACCCTGAAATCCGAAACCCCCTGAAGCCCTCGGGCCTCGCACAGGCGGCGGGTTGATTCGGGAGATTTGGGGCGGGGCGGTCAGTAGCATGGGCGGCCATGCGGAGGCGGGTGATCGCCCTGGCGGCGGTTCCATGGTTGGTGGCGGGATGCGGCGCGGCGAATTCGGCGGTGCACGGGTACCACCGGTACAGCGATCCCAGTGTGGCGATGGAGCCGACGATCCGCGCGGGGCAGACCTTCGACGCGCGTCCGGTGGACCACGGCGACTACAAGCCGAAGCGGGGCGACGTCGTCGTCTTCTCCATGCCGTCCTGGCTCGGGGGACGTGCCGCGCCGCAGGTCAAGCGGGTGGTGGCGATTCCGGGCGACCGGATCTCGTGCTGCTCGCGCGATGGCCGGGTCATGCTCAACGGCGCCGCGCTGGACGAGCCGTACCTGGCGGAGGGCACGAGGGAATCGACGTTCGGGCCGGTCTCCGTGCCGGCGGGGCGGCTCTGGCTGATGGGGGACAACCGGGGGTCTTCGGCGGACTCGCGGTACCACCTCGGCGACGGCGGCCAGGGCACCGTGCCCGCGTCGGCCGTTGTCGGCGTGGCCGTTCTCAAGTAGGCCGCCGAGGTTTCGCGCAGGCGAGAAGCGATGGCGGCCGCACCGGGCCGGGTGTGATCATCCGGGCATGACCCCGAACATGATCGACGCGGCGGCGGCGGGCACCTGGCGGCTCGGCGACCTGGTGGTGAACCGGCTCGGCTTCGGCGCGATGCGGCTGCCGCAGACCGGCACGGCGCTCGTCCCGGACGCCGTGCCGCGCGACCGCGGGCAGGCGGTCGCGGTGCTGCGGCGGGCGGTCGAGCTCGGCGTGGACCACCTCGACACGGCCGCCTTCTACTTCTCGGCGCTGCGGTCGGCGAACGAGCTGATCAACAGCGCGCTGGCGCCCTACCCGGACGGTCTCGTGATCGCCACCAAGGTGGGGCCGGCGCGGGACGCGTCCGGCCGGTGGGCGCCGCACGCGATGACGGCGGACGCGCTGCGCGGCCAGGTCGAGGAGAACCTCCGCCAGCTCGGCCGCGACCACCTGGACCTCGTCAACCTGCGCGTCAACGACGACCACGACCGGTTCGCCGAGCGGTTCGGCGCGCTCGCCGAGCTGCGCCGGGCCGGGCTGATCCGGCATCTCGGGCTGTCGAACGTCCGGCCGCACCACCTGGCGGAGGCGCAGGCCATCGCGCCGGTCGTGTGCGTCCAGAACCCGTACGGCGTCGGCGCCTTCCCCGAGCAGGAGGAGATGCTGCGGCTGTGCGGCGAGCAGGGCATCGCGTTCGTCCCCTTCTATTCGCTGGCGGGCACCCGCCGCCTGGAGGGGCTGTCCGGCGACGACGACCCGGCGATCAAAGCCGTCGCGCGCGCACACGGGGCGTCCCCCGCGCAGATCCGCCTGGCCTGGACGCTGCACCAGGGTCCGCACGTCCTGGCGATCCCCGGCACCGGCGACCTCGGCCACCTGGAGCAGAACGTCGCCGCCGGTGCCCTCAGCCTGAGCGATGACGACCTCACCGCCCTGGCGCCGCACCCGGGCCCGCGCTGAGTCGCGGCGTCAGGCGGCTATGACGGCGGTGGTGGTGCGGCCGCCGTCGACGTCCAGGGTGATGCCGTGGACGAAGGCGGACTCCTCGGCGGCGAGGTAGACGGCGGCGTGGGCGATGGCCCGGGGGTCGCCCAGGGTGCCGGCGGGGGTGCCGTTCATCATGACCTCGCCCGGGCTCGGCTCGCCGGGCGACGGTTCGAGGATGACGCCCGGGGAGATCGCGTTCACGCGGACGCCCCGGGGACCGAACTCGGCGGCCCAGGCGCGGGTCAGGGTCTCCATCGCGCCCTTGGTGGAGCTGTAGAGCGCGCCGACGGGGACGCCCAGGCGCGCGATCCACGAGCCGAGGTTGATGATCGCGCCGCCGCCGGCCTCGGCCATGGCGGGGGCGATCACCGCGGTCAGGAAGAACGGGGCCTTCACGTTGACGGCGTAGACCCGGTCGAAGGTCTCCTCGTCGGTGTCCGCCGTGCCGTCGCCGGGGTAGATGCCGACGTTGTTCACCAGGATGTCGAGGCCGCCGCCGAGGACGGCCGTCGCGTCGCGGGCCAGGGCGCGCGACGCCTCGGCGGTGCCGTCCAGGTCCGCCTGGACGAAGTCGGCGCGGCCGCCGCGCGCGCGGATGCCGTCCACGACGTCCTTGCCGCGGTCGGCGCTGCGGCCGGACACGACCACGTGCGCGCCTTCGGCGGCGAACGCCTCGGCGATGGCCCGGCCGATGTTGCTCGTCGATCCGGTCACCAGCGCCCGCCTGCCTTGCAGACGTCCGTTCATCATGTGCTCCCTCGACGGTTGGCGTGCCGCGGTGCTCCCGCGGTTCAGCCACTGTGCAAGGGAAAAAATGGACCCGCAAGTCCAAAAATCAGGTGGGGCCAGCCAGCCGCCGCAGGTCGTCGATCGCCTGGTCGAGGGCGGCGCGGAGGTGGGACGACCGGCCGGTGGACTGGAGGATCGCGACGCCGCCCTGGATGCCCGCCAGCAGCGCGGCCGCCCGCCGGTCGGCGTCGACGCCGGCGGGCAGGTGGCCCGCGGCCTGCAGGGCACGGACGCCGGCGGCGAGGCTCGCCTGCCACTGGTCCATGAGCTCCACCACGATGGCGCGGGCTCCGGGGGTGGCGCGGCCGACCTGCAGGAACAGCGAGCCGAGCGGGCACTGGTCGCCCTGCTCCTCGTAGCGCTCGACGACGACGTCCCGCCACCGGCGCCACGCGTCCCACGAGTCCAGGCGTCCGAGGTAGGGCTGCTGGTCATCGAGGACCTGGTCGGCTTCGTACTGCGCGATCGCGAGGAGCAGCTCGTCCTTGCCCGCGGGGAAGTAGTGGAACAGCTGGCTCTTGCTGGCGCGGGTGCGCGCCATGATGTCCTCGAGGGTGGCGAACGCCACGCCCCGCTCCCGCACCACCTGGGCCGCGCCCTCGACGATGCGGTCCCGGGTGGCCCGTCCCTTGGCCGTCAGCTTCGTGGCCACGCGCGCCTCCCTGAAGTGGACCAGAAGGTCCAACCTAACGCGGAAGGCCGGACGGGGACGCGCCCCGTCCGGCCTTCGCGCCGGGGTCAGCCGGTGTGGCGGGTCTGCTCGGGGACGTTGAAGCCGTTGACGCGGACGTCGGGCTTGCCGGACGTGGCGGAGTAGCGGGCGGTGATCGTCTGCTGCTCGCCCGGCCAGAGCGTGACGTCGTTGTCGCTCCAGCGGATCGGCAGCACCTGCTTGCCGCCGGCGAACAGGTCGGCCCGGGTGAACAGGGCCGGGGCGCCGCCGCGGCCGACGTTGCGGACGGTCACGCTCGTCACCATCTCGCCGCCCTCGCGGCGGGTGGTGGCCTGGACCTTGACGTCGGCGGGCTTGAGGGAGCGCAGGCCGGTCAGGTCGGCGTAGCCGTCCTTCTGGAAGACCGCGAACCCGTTGGACGGGGTGTACTTGCCGGGCGCGTGCGTCTTCGGCCAGTCGACCTGGTCGGCCTTGGTGGACAGCCAGTACACGTTGCGGCTGACGACCTCGGAGCCGCGGGTGAGGGTGAGCTTCTCGAAGTAGGTCTTGGAGATCCCGGCCGGGACCTTCGGGCGCAGGACGGTCCGGACGTCCTGGCTGCCCAGCGCGCCGACGGGGGCGCTGGCGGTGGCGCGGACCTTGCCGTCGAGGTCGATGATCTGCGCGGTGGCGCGCAGGCCGTCCTGGCGGGCGCCGGTGAGGTTGGCGACCTTGATGGAGCCGTCGTCGTAGGAGTACATGACGTGCACCGGCTCGTTGGCCTTCTTAGCGCCGAAGTAGACGCCCGGCTGGTCGAAGTCGGAGCCGTACATGCTCCACTGGAGCGACGGCCACGCCTTGTTCAGCATCCAGTAGATGATCCCGGTGCTGGGGTTGGCCTTGTCGGTGGAGTTGCCGATGTACGACTCGAACTGCGCGCGCGTGACCTCGTACTGGCCGAGCTGGACGGTCTTCTGGTACGAGCCGGCGTCCTTCCAGGGGCCGTACCGGTGCCACAGCGGGGTGTTGTAGACGCCCATCCGGGACAGGCGCGTGTAGTCGGAGTAGAAGAACGTGTGGTACATGTCCTGGCCGGCGGTCTGGCCCTGCGCGGTCGCCGGGTCCCAGATCTTCTTCTGCTCGGCGGCGCTGAGGAAGCGGTTCAGCGAGTCCTGGGTCGGGATGGTGTTCCCGGTGCTGACCTCGGTGTCGAAGCCCCAGGCGCTGCCGGTCATGCTGAGCGTCGGGTCGTTGGTGTTGACGGTCTCGCGCTTGTTGTTCCACAGCGCGTTCGGCGGGAAGTAGTTGTAGCCGCCCTCCTTGGTGCCGGCGGGCCCGAGCTTCGGCGACGACTTGTACTCGGCCGCGGCGACCTGCGGGAGCCGGAAGTCGGCCCGCTCGAACGCCTTGAGGAAGAGGGCCTCCTTCTCCGCGTCGGGCGCGTCGTCGCTGCCCTGGAAGAAGGTGAAGACGCTCGGGTGGTCGCGGAGCCGCTCCGCCATCCTGCCCGCCTGGTTGGACGCGTTGGCCTTGACGTCGTCCGACCAGGTCGACGACTTGCCCTCCCACAGCGCGCAGCACTGCCAGCCCGGCATGGCGAGGACGCCGGCGCGGTCGAGCTGGGCGAACATGTCGTCCGGCGGGAAGTTGCCCTCGAACCGGACGGCGTTCAGGCCCATGTTCCTGATGTAGGAGATCTGGTTCGAGACGTTGGACGGGGAGTAGCGCAGGAACAGGTCCGGCGACCATCCGGCGCCGCGGATGACCAGCGGCTTGCCGTTGACGATGAACTGCCGGTAGCCGTCCTTGCCGTGGGTCTTGCCGGGGACGGGCTTGGTGAGCCGGGACGTCACCGTCCGGATGCCGAAGTCCTCGGCGGCGGTGCTGGAGACGGTCCCGCCCACGGACGCGTCTAGCGCGAGGTGGTACATCGGCTGGTCGCCCATCTGGTACGGCCACCACACCGCCGGGTTCTTCAGGTGCAGGCCGGGGCAGTCCGCCTTGGTGATCGCGACGGTGCGGGTCGCGTGCGCGGGCACCGTGACGGTGGCCTTGCAGACGATGCGGGTCGAGCCGTGGGTGATCGTCCCGGACACGGTCACCCGCTGCGGCGTGCCGGTGTTGTTGCGCACGTCGGCCTTGACGGTCAGGTCGGCGGTGGACAGGTCGGGGGCGTCGTCTTGGAGGACGTGCGCGTTGCGGACCGAGACCGGGCCCTCCTGGACGATCTGCGGCGCGTACTGGAGCCCGGTGTTCTGGTCGGGCGCCATCGGGTTCCAGTCGACCTGGTTCTGGGTCAGGTACCGCATGGGGGTGTCGAACTTGGTGATGTCCTCGTCGTTGCGGGAGACGTCGAGCGCGATGGCGTTCGCGCCGTCCCGGACGTACGGGGTGATGTCGTACTCCAGCCGCGCGTAGGAGCCCTGGAGCTGCGCGCCGGCGGCGATCTTCTTGCCGTTGATCCAGAGGTCGGCCTTCCCGGAGACGCCGTTCATCACCAGGAGGGTGCGGCCGTCCTTGCGGGGGTGGACGGTGAGCTGCTCCCGGTACCACCAGTTCGCGTCGAACTGCTTCGTCGGGACCTTCTTCATGTTGTCGTTGTCGAAGATGTTCGGGTAGCGGCCGTTCTCCAGCAGGCCCGCCATCAGCGTCTCCGGGCGGGACAGCGGCAGCCATCCCTTCGTCGAGTAGTCCGGTCTGGAGATCTCGGCGCCGGTGTCGCGGGTGTCGGCGGACGACCGGATCGCCCAGCCGGAGGTCAGCTCCGTCGTCCCGGACGCCCGGATCGCCTGCGCGGCGGTCCGGTGCCCGGTGAAGGCGTGGCCCGGCATCGCGTGGGCCGGTACCGCGGGGGCCAGCGTCCCGGCGAGGGCGAGGGCGGCGCACAGCGCCGTGGTTCGTGTCCTGGACCCGCTCATGTGTCCGTCACTCCTTCGTGCGGCGGGGGCCGGGCGCTTCCCGGCGGCCGATGCACTCATGCTCGGTCCGGGGGCACCCGCGGGGCCGTAGGGCCAGGACGTCAATGGGGGTAGTGCTAGGCCCACTTCGCGGTGAGGGCGGTGGCGTCCAGGAGCCGCCTGGTCTCGGGGTGGCGGGCGTCGCCGAGGGCGTGGGCGGGCAGGTCCTCGGCGATCCGTCCGGCGTGCAGGACGACGATCCGGTCCGCGACGCGGCGGGCGACGCGCAGGTCATGGGTGACCAGGGCGATCGTGATGCCGTGGTCGCGGCGCAGGCGGCCCAGCAGTCGCAGGACGCGCTCCTCGGTGAGGACGTCGAGGCCGCTGGTGGGCTCGTCGGCGAGCAGCATGTCCGGCCGCTGCGCGAGCGCCCGCGCGATCGCGACGCGCTGGCATTCGCCGCCCGACAGGGTGGCGGGGCGCCGCGCCGCCATGGCGGGATCGAGGCCGACGTAGCGCAGCAGGTCGTCGTCGTAGGGGCCGGCCTGCGCGATGGCCTGCCGGACGGTGTGCCGGGGGTCGAAGGAGGCGAGCGGGTCCTGGAAGACCAGGCCGGTCCGGCGGCGGACGGCGCGCCGTTCCCGGTCGCGCAGCGCCCAGACGTCCCGGCCGCCGCGCAGGACGGTGCCGGCGTCGGGGCGGTCGAGGGCGGCGAGGGCTCCGACGAGCGTCGACTTGCCGGAGCCGCTGCGCCCGACGATCGCGACGGCCTCGCCGGGACGGACGGCCAGGTCGGCGCCGTCCAGCGCGACGGTGACGCGGCGCCGGGACCGCAGGACGCGCCGCAGCCCCCGGACGGAGACGGCGTCGCCCTCGCCCGCCGCCGACGGAACGCCGGCCGGAGGGTGAACGCCGGCCGGAGGGGGCGCGGCGGTGGCGGCGGCGACCAGGTCCCGCGCGAGGTCGCTCCGCGGGTCGCCGACGATCCGCGCGGCGGGCCCGTGCTCGACGACGCGGCCGTCGCGCATGACGGCGATGTCGTCGGCCCAGCGCGCGGCGGCGGCCAGGTCGTGGGTGATGAGCAGGACGGCGCGGTCGCGGGCCTGCGCGCGGACGAGGTCGAGCACGGTCGCCTGGGTGACCGGGTCGAGCGCGGTGGTGACCTCGTCGGCGATGAGGACGGGCGGTTCGTGCACGGTGGCGAGCGCGAGCGCGACCCGCTGCGCCTGCCCGCCGGACAGCTCGAAGGGGTGCGCGGCGGCCAGCGCCGGGTCGAGGCCGAACCGGGCCAGCGCGGCGGCGGGGTCGCCGGTGCCGTGCGCCTTGACGGTCTCGGCGAGGTGCCGCCGGACGGTGACGGTCGGGTTGAGCGAGGCGAGCGCGTCCTGGAAGGCGTACCCGACGTCCCGCCCGCGCACCGGGGGCCGGCCGTCCACCAGGACGGTCCCGCCGTGCGGGCGCAGGCCGGCGACGGCGCGGGCGGTGAGGGTCTTGCCGCTGCCGCTCGGCCCGACGAGCGCGAGGACGCGCCCGGCCGGGACGGCGAGGTCGATGCCGTGCACGACGCGGCGTCCGGGGACGTCCACGGTGAGCCCGGACACGGTGAGCCCGGTGGCGGTCAGGCCGCTGGAGGTCACCACGTCCCGCCTTCGCCGGAGGGGCCGGCGACCGCGCCGGCGACGGCGTTGACCGCGATGATCGTGGCGACCACGGCGGCCGCGGGGATCGCGACGGTGTACCACTCGCCGGTGAGCAGGTGCGACTGCGCCTCGGTGAGCAGGTTGCCCCAGCTCGGCCGGTTCGGCGGGACGCCGAGGCCGAGGAAGCTGAGCGTGGACTCGGTCAGCACGGCGTGGCCGACCTCGAACGCGGCGACGGACGCGACGGGCGGCAGCGCGCCGGGCAGCAGGTGCCGCCACAGCACCTGCCACCGGGACAGGCCGAGCGCGTAGGCGGCGCGGACGTGCAGGCGCTCGCGGCGGCCGCGCAGCTCGGCGCGGACGATCAGCGCGACCGGCATCCAGCTCGTCAGCGCGATCGCCGCGACCACCAGGCCGAGGGACGGGCCCGCCACGGCGGCGAGCGCGAGCACGATGACCAGCAGCGGCAGGGCGAGCAGGACGTCGGCGGTGCGCGCGATGAGGCCGTCGAGCCAGCGCGGCGCGATCGCGGCGAGCCCGCCGAGGAGCAGCCCGAGCCCGACCGCGATCGCGGCGGCGGTGAGCCCGACCAGCAGGGACGTGCGGGCGCCGTACAGCATCCGGGTCCACAGGTCCCGGCCGAGCGGGTCGGTGCCGAGCGGGTGGCCGGGCGAGCCGGGCTTCAGCGATGTCGCGGACGTGTCGGTGGCGACCGGGTCGAGTTCGGTGAGCAGCGGCGCGAAGAGGGCGAGCAGTGCCAGCGCGGCGAGCACGGCGACGGCGGCGAGCAGCGCGGGGCGCCGGGGCCGCAGCCGGACGGCGAGCAGCCCGCGCACGCGGGCGGCGGCGTGGGTGGTGGTGGGGGCGGGGGCGTCAGGCGGCATCGGCTCGTCCCGTCCGGGCGCGGGGGTCCAGCGCCGCGACGATCAGCTCGGCGGCCAGGTTCGCGGCGATCACGATGAGGCCGGTGACCAGCACGATGGCCATGAGCAGCGGGTGGTCCTGGGCGCGGGCGGCGGTGATGGCCTCGCGGCCCATGCCGGGCCAGGAGAAGATGACCTCGGTGGCGTAGACGCCGGCGATCAGCGTGCCGACGCCGACGCCGAGCCGCGCGGTGAACGGCACCAGCCCCGGGCGCATGAGGTGCCGGGCGACGACGGTCCGCCGGGGCAGGCCGCGGACGCGGGCGTTCTGCACGTGCGGCGCGTCCCGGAGCCGTCCGACGCCGTTCTCCACGAGCCGCACGTAAACCCCGAAGTGGTGGCCGAACGCGAGCGCGCACGCCGGCAGCACCAGGTGGGCGAGCAGCCCGTACGCGGTGACCGGCTCCCCCGGGCGGCCGACCCCGCCGGACGGCATCAGGTGCGTCGCCGCCGCGAACACGTACAGCAGCAGCAGCGCGACGACGAAGCCGGGCATGCCGCCCATCACGAACAGCAGGAGGTCGATGCCGCGCCGCAGCCACGCGCGGCGGGTGAGCGCCGCGACGAGGCCGACCGCGAGGGCGGCGGCGAAGCTCAGCAGGACGGCGGCGGCGGTGAGCAGCAGCGTCCACGGGACGGTGTCGCCCAGCGTCTCGGTGACCGGCCGCCCCGACATGTACGAGGTGCCGAGGTCGCCGCGCACGGCGTGCGACGCCCACCGCCAGTACCGGACGGGCGGCGGGTCGTCGAGGCCCATCTCCGCGCGCAGTTCGGCGACCGCCGCCGGGGACGGCGGGCGCCCGCCCGACCGCGACTCCAGCACCGACGCGGCCGGGTCGCCGGGCGCGGCGTCCAGGAGCCCGAAGCACACCGCCGACAGGGCGGCGACGACCAGCACGGCCGTCGCGACCCGGCGGACCGCACGGAGCGCCATCTAGTTGTAGCGCCAGGTCTCGGCGTTCCAGAAGAACCCGTAGCCGTGGTGGCCCAGCGTGCGCCGCGCGGGCCCGGTCAGGTTCGCCGGGACGGCGTTGATCGTCTTGAGGTAGGAGATCCACACGAACGGCGGATCGTCCTGCAGCGCCTGCTGGAACGCGGTGTAGGCGGCCTTCCTCCCGGCGGGGTCGAGGGTCGAGCGGCCGTCCTCCAGCGCCTTGTCCGCGACGGGGTTGCTGTAGGAGCCGTAGTTGGAGCCGCCCTTGGCGAGCGCCTGCGACGAGGCGAACGGCCCGTAGACCGAGGAGTCCGGGTCATAGGGGGTGCCCCAGCCGACCACCATTCCCTGGAGGTCGCCCCAGTGCTTGCGCACCCAGTCGCGCGGGCGGGGGCGCGGGTCGACGTCGAACCCCTGCTGCTTGAGCTGCGTGGCGGACACGTTCAGGATCGCGACGCGCAGCGAGTCCTCGGCGAAGGTGGTCAGCTCGAACTTCACGGTCCTGCCGCCCTTCGCCCACAGCCCTCGGGCGTTCCTGGCGTACCCGGCGTCCTTCATGAGGGACGCCGCCTTGGCGGGGTCGAAGGCGAACCCCGGGGCGGCGGCGTACGGGCTCGTGTCCAGCGGCCCCTTCGCCGGGGTGCCGTAGCCGAGGACGACGCTCCTGGTGATGGCGTCGCGGTCGACGGCGTGGTTCATCGCCTGCCGGACCCGGCGGTCGGCGAACACCGGGTCCTTCATGTTGAACATGAGCGCCCGGTAGTCGGCGGTCGGGTACACCTCCAGCCGGTGCCCGCCGGCCTTGCCCGCCTGCTGCGGCGCGAGGTTCGCGGCGTCCACCTCGCCGTTGCGCAGCTGGATCAGCCGGGCCGAGTCGTCCGGGACGTACTTGACGACGACCTTCCTCAGCCCCGGCCTACCCTCGTAGTAGCCGTCGAACGCGGTCAGCTCGGCGTACTGGCCGTGCTTGTAGGTGGTGAGGGCGAACGGGCCGGTGCCGACGGGGCGCTGCCCGAACCCGGGGTCGGTGAGCTTCTTCCCCTGGAGCAGGTGCTTCGGCAGCATGCCCATCGACACCGCGTCCAGCATCGGCGCGAACGGCTCGTCGAGGACGAGCCGGACCGTCGCCGGGTCGGGCGTCTCGACCGACCTCACCATCGAGAAGTTGCGCGACAGCGGCGAGTCGGCGCCCGCGTCGCGGACGGTCTCGATGGTGAACTTCACGTCACCGGCGGAGAACGGCTTGCCGTCCTGCCAGGTGACACCGGGCCGCAGCGCGAACGTGTACGTCCGGCCGTCGGGCGCGACCGTCCACGACCTCGCCAGCGCCGGGACGACCTTGTTGTCCTTGTCGTGCCGGGTCAGCCCACGGAACACGAGCTCGGTCACCGGGTCGGTGTGCTCGTCCTGCAGTCCGGGGTTGAACGTCTCCGGCTCGTCCCCGATCGCGTAGGTGAGCGACCCGTCCTTCCCGCCGGGCGCGGACTCTCCGCCCTGCCCGCACGCGGACGCGACCGAGGCCGCCAGCACAACGGCCATCCCTGCCATCACCGGACGTTTCACCATGCGCGGCATTATTGCAAACTCCTCGCAGTAGCGAGTTACTCGCATCTGCCCGCACGGCAACGCCGCGAGGAGCCGCCCGCGCGAGGCCGAGCCCGGCCGCTTCGGCGGGACCGCGTCCGGTCGCAGGGCAGGGTTGTGTCCGGTCGCGGGGGCGGGGCCGCGTCCGGTCGTGGAGGGAGGTCGCGGCCGGGCGCCTCGGGAATCGGTCGCGCCGGCCGGCTCCCGGGGCGGCGCAGCGGATCCTTTTTCCTGGCGCGGTCCATCCTTCTTTCCGTCAGCCCTCCGACGCCATGAAAGGTGAACGGGGCAGTCGGAATGACGGGCGGCCTGCGGCGTGCATCTGCCGATCTAGGGCGACAATACGGATAAATTAGGACAACAGAACTGCATTCGGCCGCCTCGAAGCCCGCCGGCCGGCGGAGAACGATCGCCTCGCGCCGCGCGACGGTGCGCCAAAAGGCCCGCGGTGGTGCGCTAAAGAGCCCGCCTAGCTGCGCTTTTGCCGATCGCGCGGCCGAATGCGGACAGCAACTCGATCATAACTGTCCTGTCGAGATCAGAGTGTGCCATGGGCCCGGTCAACCCCCTGAAGGGCTCCTCTTGCGGTCAGTTACCGCCTCCCACGTCACACCGGTCACACCGGTCACAGCCATTAATGCGGCCGAAGAATGTTCCCTACCAACCCGGTAGGGATGATTTGTTATTCACCCCTCTGGATTTCTCGCCGGGTCCGTGGTTAACGTGTTCCCGTTCGCCGAGAAGTTCCGGCCGGCACCGGGAGAGGCGAACCCGATCAAGGCGGCATTCGATCTTTGCGCGCGTAGGGCGGCACTCGAAACGCGCAATGAGAGCGGAGATCCTCATGGTGGATTTCAATTTCAGTGTCTTCTCGGCTGCCCCGGAGGCGGCGGACGAGGACACGGCTCTCACCGATCTCCTCACGGCGGCGATCGGTCGGGCGCCCGCCCCGGAGCGGTGGCGCACCGGCCGGGCCGGCATGTGGTGCACCGTCGTCCCCGACGGGGCGCCCCGCCGCCAGCAGGGCTGGAAACTGCACGTCACGGCCACCCCGGCGGCGGCGCCCGAGGTCCTCGAACGATGTCTGGAGGTCCTCCTCCAGGCCGGCTCGGTGTTCAAGTTCGCCGCCACGACCGACTACGTCGCGGCCCTCAACGCGCGCAACACGCCGCGCGGTCATTCGGGCAAGTTCGTCACGGTCTATCCCGAAAGTGATGACGAGGCCGTCCGGCTCGCCGCCGCGCTGCACGACGCGACGGCCGGCCTGCCGGGCCCGCGCATCCTTTCCGACCGGCCCTACGCGGCGGACAGCCTCGTCCATTACCGCTACGGCGCTTTCACCGAGGACCGGCGTCTCACCAATGACGGATTCTACGCCTGGATGATCATCGATCCCGACGGGAATCCGGTCGAGGATCGGCGCATCGGCCGCTACACACCTCCCCCTTGGGTGACCTGTCCCTTTCCTGACAACGGCATGCGGGTCACCCGCCCGGAAGGCGGTTCCCGAAAGGACATCGTCATCGGCGGGCGCTTCGCGGTCAAGAACGCGATCCGCCACACCAACAAGGGTGGAGTTTACCGTGCCGTGGACGTCCGCAGCGGTGACGCGATTGTGCTCAAGGAAGCACGTCCGCATGTCGCCGCGGATATGGAGGGCCGCGACACCCGGGACCGGCTGCGCGCGGAGGCCCGCGCCCTGGAACGGATTCAGGACCGGAGAATCGCGCCCCGCTCGGCCGGCTTGTTCACCCAGAACGGGCACCTCTTCCTCGCGCAGGAGATGATTCCCGGAACGCCGCTGCGGGAATGGACGGCCGATTCCATCCGCGAGGCCGGCTGGGGCCCGCACCTCGCTCCGGCGCTCGACATGGCGCGCCGGCTGGCCGACCTGATGATCGAGGCGCACGCCGCCGGGCTCGTCCTGCGCGACTTCAACCCCAACAACGTCATGGTGCGGCCGGACGGCGCGCCGGTGCTGATCGACCTCGAACTGGCCGCGGTCGCCGGAGGCGGTGAGGACGTGCCGCTGCGCGCAGGCACCCCCGCCTTCAGCTCGCCGGAGCAGTTCGAGGGCGCGCCGCCCCACCCGACGGCGGACTACTACAGCCTCGGCGCGACGCTGTGCTACGTCCTCACCGGCGGCCCGCCCTACTTCCTGGAGGAGCACCCGCGGCCCCGGCCGTTGACGCAGCGGCTCACCGAGTGGCTGGCGGCCCGCACCCAGGGCCTGGACCTGCCCGAGTCCCTGCGGGCGGTGCTCGTGGAGCTGATGGCGGACGACCCCGGACGCCGCTGCACGCCGGCGCGGGCCCGCTCCGTCCTGGCCTCGTGCGCGCCGACCCCCGTCCCGCCCCAGGCCCGGCGCGCCGGGACCGACCGCGGGCACATCACCGACGGGCACACCGCCGACGGGTACGCCGCCGACGAGGACGCCGACCTCGGCGAGGCCGCGCCCGAGTGGCTGCGGGAGGCGTGCGAGCAGGCCGTCAGGGGCCTCACCGGCCGGCTGCTCGCGGCCATGGATCCGGAGTCGCCGCAGGCGCTGTGGCCGATGTCCTGCGTGCACGGCGCGCCCGACCCGTGCAGCGTCCAGCACGGCGCCGCCGGATGCACCGGCGCGCTGGTGCGGTACATGCGGCACACCGACGATCCGCGCCTCCCGGACGCGTCCGCCACGGCGTCGCGCTGGATGCTGGACCGCCTGCGGGACGGCACCCGGCGGCCGTCCGGGCTGTACTTCGGGACGGCCGGCGTCGCGTGGGCGCTGCTCGACGCGGGCCTGGCGCTCGGCGACGATGGCCTGGCCGAGGAGGCGGTCGCGCTGGCGGAGGCGCTCCCGGCCACCGCCCCCGGGCCCGACGTCACCCACGGCACCGCGGGAATCGGCCTGACCGCCCTGCACCTGTGGGCCCGGACCGGCCGGCCGCTGTTCGCCGAGCGCGCCCTGGCCGCCGCCGACGCGCTGGCCGCCTCGGTCGAGGAGGGCCCGGACGGGCTCGTCTGGCGGACGCCCGCCCACGTGGAGTCGAAGCTGGCGGGCAAGTCGTACTACGGGTTCGCGCACGGCATCGCGGGCGTCGGGTACTTCCTGCTCGCCTGCGCCGAGGCGACCGGGCGCGACGAGCACCGGGAGCTGGCCGTCCGGGTCGGGGACAGCCTGCTGGACGCGGCGGTCATCACGCCGCGCTCGGCGATGTGGGGCGCCGGGACCGGCGACCCGCCCACCGCGCCGTACTGGTGCCACGGCGCGTCCGGGATCGGGACGTTCCTCGTCCGGCTCGGCGCCGCGACCGGCGAGGCGCGGTTCCTGCGCGCGGCCGACCTGTCCGCCGGCGCGGTGACCGACCAGTCCTGGCGCGCGGTGCTCGGGCAGTGCCACGGCCTGGCGGGCAACGGCGACTTCCTGCTCGACATGGCCGACATCACCGGCGACGCCCGGCACCGGGCCGCCGCCTGGCGGCTCGCCCGGATCATCATCGCCAACCGCGCGCACCGCGACGGCCGGATCGTCCTGCCCGACGAGCGCGGCGACGTCTCGATGAGCTGGGGCGAGGGGCTGAGCGGGGTGCTGGCGTTCCTGGTCCGGCTGCGGTACGGCGCGGAACGGCTCTGGATGGCCGACGGCGCGGGCGCGGCGGGCGCGGCCGAGGACGCGGTGGCCGGCACGGCCGTGCGGGGGTCCGCCTCGTGAACGCCACCGCGAACGGCACCACGGGCGGCACCGCGAACGGCGCCGTGAACGGCACCGCGGGCGGCGCGGCCGACGCGGCCGTGCCCGCGCTGCCGGAGATCCCGACCCGGTTCGGCCTCGCCTTCTCCGCCGGCGGCCGGTGGGCCGCCTGCCTGAGCGCCGTCGGCGACCACGTGACGCTGGAGCGGTGGAACCTCGCCCGCACCGTGCCGTCGCGGCGGGTGTTCGGCGGCGGGACCGTCGCCTCCGGACCGGACCGCCGGGAGCCCGTCGACCGGCACAGCCGCCCGCTGCCGCTGGACGACGGCCGCCTCCTCGTCGTCCGTCCCGAGGTCGACGCCCGCGGGGCGCCCTCCGGCCACGGGACGGTGGTCGCGGCGCAGGCCGGGCACGGCGGCACGACCGTCGGGCGGTCCTGGTGGATCCCGTCGATGCTCGCCGGGTACGCGCTGGCGAGCCCGGGCGCCCCGCAGACCGTCGTCCTCGTGACCGTGGAGGACGAGCACCGGTCGCGGATCTGGGAGCTGTCGCTCGCCACCGGCCGGCTCGAACCGGTCATGGCCGTCCCCGGCACGCTGTCGGGCGGCGTCTGGCTCGACGACGGGCGCACGCTGGCCCTCGACCAGGCGACCGCGGACCACCGCGCCGACGGGATAGCCGTCGACCTGCGCGAACGCTCCTGGCGGCGGGTCTGGTCGGTGGCCGCCGCGACGGCGGACCGGATCGTCGCCCGCGACCGCCGCTCGGGGACGCTCGCGGTGACCACCGGCCTTCCCGGCGCCGAGTGGACCGGCTCCCTGCGGATCGGGCTGTGGTCGCCCGGCGGCGGGCGCGTCCGGTTCCCGGCGGCGCTCAACCGGCCCGGCGGCGGCATGGTCCCGCTGACCTTCGACGACACCGGCGCGCACCTGCTGGTGAGCGAGGTGTCGGGCGCCGTGTCGCGGCTCCTCGTGCACACCCGGGAGGACGACCGGCTCACGCCGGTGGCCGTCCCGCCCGGGACGGCGGGGCCGCCCGCCTCGTGGACGGGCGACCGCATCCACCTGCGGTTCTCGGCGCCGCACCTGCCGCCGACGCTGGCGACGGCGCACCGGCCGCCGCTCGCGGGCTGGGCGCCGGTGCGGCGGGCGCCCGACGTCGCGGCGGACTGGCGGAACGCCGAGCTGGTCGAGCTGGCGGGCCCGGCGGGGCCGATCGAGGCGATCGTCTACGGCGGTCCCCGCTGGCGGGAGCGGCGGCACCTGGTGCTGGCGCTGCACGGCGGCCCGCTGTCGGCGTGGCGGTTCGAGTTCGACCCGCTGTTCCAGCACCTCGCCGCCGCCGGCATCGCGGTGGTGGCGCCCAACCAGCGCGGCAGTACCGGCTACGGCGCGCGCCACCTGCGCGCGGTGATCGGCGACTGGGGCGGCCCCGACCTGGAGGACGTCGTCCACCTGGCGCGCGGCATCGCCCTGCCCCGGCGGGACGCGGGGCTGCCGGAGCCGGTCGTCCTCGGCGGCAGCTACGGCGCGTTCCTCGCGCTGCTGGCCGCCTGCCAGAGTCCGGACCTGTGGTCGGGCTGCGCGGCGCTCGCGCCGTTCACCTCCGCCGACGGGCTGTACCGCGACGCGCCCGCCCCCGTCCGGGACCGGGTCGCGCGGCTCACCCGGACCGGCGGTGGCACCGGACCCACCGACAAGGAACCCGCCCCCACGGAAGAGGGCGGTACCGGACCGGGCGGCGACGCGCCCGGCGCGGGACGCGACGTCCTGCGCGCGTGCGCCGCGCTCACGGCGCCGCTGCTGCTGGCGCACGGGACCCGCGACGAGGTCATCCCCGTCGCGCACTCCCGGGCGCTGCGGCGGCGCCTCCTCGAACTCGGCAGGACCGAAGGGGCCGGCCTCGACTACATCGAGGTCGACGACGGGCACACCGCCGTCGTCCAGGCATGGTCCCCGGTCCTCCGGACGGCGGTGGTCCGCTTCTGCCTCGCGGCGGAGCGGATCTCGGCGACGACGAACGGAGGGAGGTGAACAGAATGGAGAACATCTTCGAGGGTGACCTCGTGGCGGAGCTTCAGGAGCTGCCCGAGACCGACCCGATCGAGATCGAGGGCGTTCAGCTCAGCGGCACGTGCGCCTGCGTCGGCCTGCTGACCCTGCTGAACTCCGTGTGCATCGGCATCTCCTGCGCGTGATGCCCGATCCCTACCGCGGGCCGGGGCGCCTGAGGTGACCCCCGTCCGCAGACACCGGTCACGGGCCGGCCGAGAGGCCGGTCCGTGACCGGACCCACTTTCCACTGTAACCCGACGGCCGCCGAACGCGAACGGAGCCGACGAGCGTGCCCGATCCCGAGCCCGAGTCCGCCGCGGGCGGCGGACCCCCGCCTCTCGCCGGATCCCCCGCCGCGCCCGCCGCGCTGCGCCGGGACGGCAGGCGGCTGCTGCGCGCGGCGGCGCGCCGCTTCCGCGGACCGCTCGTCCTGCTGGCGGCCGTCACGGCCGTCCGCGTCGCGGCGATGCTCGCGACGCCGGTCATGCTCGGCCGGGCGATCGACGCCGTCCGCTCCGGCCGGGGCCTCGGCGCCGCCGTCGCCGGGCTCGCCGCCGTCCTGCTCGCCGCCGCCCTCGCCGACGCCGCCGAGGAGCTGGCGGGCACCTACTGCGGCAGCCGCATCACCGCGTGGCTCCGGCACCGCCTCGTCGGGCGGGTCCTGGAGCTGGGCGTGCCCGGACGGCGCCGCTTCCCCGCCGGGGACGTGCTGTCCCGGCTCACCGAGAGCGCGGGCGGCCCGGCCGTGTTCCCGACGCTGCTGCTGTCCGGCGCGGCGGTGCTGGCGACCACGGCCGGCGCGGTCGTCGCCCTCGGCCTCATCGACTGGACGCTCGCGCTGGTCTTCGCCCTCGGGACGCCGCCGGCCGTCCTCGCGCTGCGGATGTTCGTCGCGAAGGCGGGCGCGCCGTTCGCCGACTACCAGCGCCACCAGGCGGAGATCGGCACGCGGCTGCTCGACGCCCGGCAGGGCGCCCGCACCATCCGGGCCTCCGGCACCGCCGCCCGCGAGGTCCGGCGGATCCTGCGGCCGCTCCCGCTGCTGGGGGCGGCCGGGCGCCTGACCTGGGACGCGCAGGGGCAGGTGGGCTGGCGGCTCGCGCTGCTCGCGCCGCTGCTGCAGATCATGGTGGTCGGCGTCGCCGGGGTCCGCCTCGCGAGCGGCGACGTCACGGCCGGGGAGCTGGTCGCCGCCGCGTCGTACACGGCCATGGCGGTCGGCGCGGCGGCGCTCTTCGACACCTTCGTCGCGCTGCTGAACTGCGAGGTCGCCGCCGGGCGCGTCGCGGAGATCCTCGACGCGGACCCGGCCGTCCGGCCGCCGGAGCGGCCCGTCCCGCTGCCGGACGGTCCCGGCGCGCTGCGGCTGCGCGGGGTCACCGTCCGGGTCGGCGGCCGGACGGTGCTCGACCGCCTCGATCTCGCGGTGCCGCCGCGGACCGCCGTCGCGGTCGTCGGGACGTCCGGGTCGGGCAAGAGCGTGCTGGTGGCGACGGTCGCGCGGCTCGCCGACCCGGACGAGGGCCGCGTCGAGCTCGACGGCGTGGACGTCGCGGACGTCGCGCTCCCGGAGCTGCGGCGCGCCGTCGCGTACGCCTTCGAGCGTCCCGCGCCGCTCGGCGCCACCGTGCACGACATGATCGCCTACGCGCGGCCGGGCGCCACCCGCGCCGAGGTGCGCCGCGCGGCGCGGACCGCGGCGGCCGACGGGTTCGTCCGGGCGCTGCCGGCCGGGTACGACACCCCGCTCGCCGAGGCGCCGATGTCGGGCGGCGAGCTGCAGCGGCTGGGGCTGGCCCGCGCGGCGCTGGCGGACGCGCGGCTGCTCGTCCTCGACGACGCCACGAGCAGCCTCGACACCGCGACGGAGATGCGGGTGACGCGGGCGCTGCGGGAGGTCCTCGCGGGGCGCACCAGCCTGGTGGTGGCGCGGCGGCCCGCGACGGCGGCCCGCGCGGACCTCGTCGCCTGGCTCGACGCGGGCCGGATCCGCGCGCTCGCGCCGCACGGCGAGCTGTGGGCCGACCCCCGGTACCGGGCCGTGTTCGCCGCCGAGCCCGGCGAGCCGCCCGGCGAACCGGCGCCGTACGCCGCCGCACCGGGGCCCGCCCTGTGACCGCCGCGCCCGCCGCCCGGCTGCTGCGCCGCCACCTGCGCGGGCGGTGGCCCGCGATGCGGCGCCTGGCCCTGTGGTCGGCGGTCGAGAGCCTGCCGTCGTTCGCGTCCGGCCTGCTGCTCGCCCGCGCGATCGACGACGGCTTCCTCGCCCGCCGCCCGCTGACCGGGCTCGGCTGGCTGGCCGCCCTCGCGGTCCTCCAGGCGGTCGGCGCGCTCGGCACGCGGCGGATCTACCCCTGGCTCGCCGCCACCGTCGAGCCCCTCCGCGACTCCCTCGTCGGCGCGGTCGTCACCGGCGCGCTGCGCCGCACGATCGACCGGGCGGCCGGCCCCGCGTCCGCGTCCGGCGGCGCCGGTGCGGGGATCTCGCAGGTCACCGAGCAGGCGGAGGCCGTCCGGGCGCTGCTCGGGACGGCGCTGCGCAACGTCCGGCAGATGCTCGCGGCGGGGATCGCCGCGCTGCTCGGGCTGACCCTGCTCGCCCCGCTGCCCGCCCTCACCGCCGCCGTGTCCGTGACGCTCGCGCTGGCGCTGTTCGGCGCGCTGCTCGGCGTCCAGGTCCGCCGCTACCGCACCGTCGTGCGGGACGCGGAGCGCATCGGCGAGACGGCGACCGAGATCGTCCAGGGCGTCCGGGACGTGGTGGCGTGCGCGGCCGAGCCGCGCGCCGCCCGGACCGTGGGCGAGGCGGTCGACGCGCAGGCCGGGGCGCTGCGGGCGTTCGCCCGGTCCCGGCTCGTCCGGCTGCCCGTGCTGGCGCTCGGGGTGCACGTGCCGCTGCTCGCGCTGCTCGCCCTGTCGCCGCGGCTCGTCGAGGACCACCGGCTCACCACCGGACAGGTGGCGGGCGGGGTGAGCTACCTGGTCACCGGGCTCCAGCCCGCGATGGTACTGCTGGTCGACGCCGGCGGGACGCTGCTGCTCAGCCTGGCCGTGGTCCTCGGGAGGCTCGCCGAGGTCTGCGCGGAACCGGCCCGCGCGCCCCGCTTCGCGGCGCCGGTGACCGCCACGTCCTACGACCTGGAGGCCGAGAACGTGACGTTCGCGTACTCGGCCGAGGCCGCGCCGGTCCTCGCCGACCTGTCCCTGTCCATCCCGGAGGGCACCCATCTGGCCGTCGTCGGGCCGAGCGGGACGGGCAAGTCGACGCTCGCGGACGTCCTCGCCGGACTCGTCCGGCCCCAGCGGGGAGGCGTCACGCTCGGCAAGGTGCCGCTGCCCGAGCTGGACGAGGCGCAGCTCCGGTCGGCCGTCGCGCTCGTCCCGCAGGAGAGCTACGTGTTCGCCGGGACGCTGCGGGAGAACCTCGCTTACCTGCGCCCCGACGCCGCCACCGCCGACATCGACGAGGCCGTGGACGCCGTCGGCCTGGCCGGGACGGTGGAGCGGCTCGGCGGCTACGACGCCGCCGTGCCGCCCGGCGGCGGGTCGCTGTCGCAGGGGGAACGCCAGCTCGTCACGCTCGTCCGCGCGTACCTGTCCGCGGCGCCCGTGACGATCCTCGACGAGGCGACCTGCCACCTGCACCCCGCCGCCGAGGCCCGCGCGGAGCGGGCGCTGGCCGCGCGCGGCGGCACGCTCATCGTCATCGCGCACCGGATCAGCTCCGCGCAGCGGGCCCAGCGCGTCCTGCTGCTGGACGGCTCGGCCCCGCAGCTCGGCACGCACGGCTCCCTGCTCGCCCTCAGCCCCGTCTACGCCGAACTGGTCGGCCACTGGCAGACCTGACGGCGCCGGGCGCCGTCAGTGGCGGGCCTGGCGCGGGACGGTGACCGGGGGCGCCGTGACCGGGGGCGCCGCGCGGTCCCAGGCCGCGGCGAGCAGCTCGTAGGAGCGGACGCGGTCGGCGTGGTCGTGGGTGATCGTCGTGATGAGCAGCTCGTCGGCGCCGGTGACGCGCTGGAGGGTCGCGAGGCCGTCCACGACCGTGCCGGGCGCCCCGGCGAACTGGGTGTCGACGCGGTCGGCGACCAGGTCGAGGTCCTCGGGCCGCCACTCGTGCGCGGCGGCCTGCACCGGGGTGGGGAACGGGATCGCCGCGAGCCGGGACCGGATGCTGTGCACCCACAGCGCGTACGGCGACGCCAGCTCCCGCGCCTCCTCGTCGGTCGGCGCCACCACCGCGTCGGCCGAGACGATGACGTACGGCTCGTCCAGCACGTCCGACGGCCGGAACGCGGCCCGGTACGCCTCGACGGCCTCCAGCACGTTGGACGGGCTGACGTGGTAGTTCGCCGCGAACGGCAGCCCGCGCTCGCCCGCGACGCGGGCGCTCTCGCCGCCGCTGCTGCCGAGGATCCACAGGGCGAGGTCGGCGCCCTCGCCTGGGGTGGCGTGCGCCTCCTGGCCGTCCCTGGCGTAGGTGCCGGCGATCAGCGCGGCGATGTCGTCGACGACGCCGGCGAAGCCGGGGGACTCGGCGCCCGGCTGCTGGAGCAGCGCGCCGTGCAGCCCGAACGCGGCGGACGCGGCGAGCCGGGTGAAGTCGAACGGCGCGGGGATGAGCAGCCCGTCTACCACCTCGGCCTCGCGGGCGGGCTTCGGAGGCGCCGCGGGCCGGGCGGCGGCCTCGGCGCGGCGCTGCCCCGAGCGGCCGAGCCCGAGGTCGATGCGGCCGGGGTGCAGCGCGTCGATCGTGCCGAACTGCTCGACGATGGACAGCGGCGTCCAGTGCCCGGTCTGCACCGCGCCGGAGCCGACGCGGATCCGGGACGTGGCCGCCGCGACCGCCTCGATGAGGACCTGCGGCGCGGCGCTGGCGACGCCGGGCGCGAGGTGGTGCTCGGCGAGCCAGTAGCGGCGGTAGCCGGCGGCCTCGGTGCGGCGCGCCAGGTCGAGGGTGTTGCGGAGGGCGTCGCGCGCGGTGCCGCCGGCGGGGATGGGCGCGAGGTCGAGGACGGAGAGGGGGGTCACGGGCGGCTCCCTGCGGCGGTCGTGGCGGGGGCGTTCGGGGCGGGCGGGATCGGTGCGGGCGGGAACGGCCGGCTCGGGATCTCCCTGCGCAGGACGGGCGCGACGTCGCTCTGGAACAGCTCCAAGGACGCGCGGTGCAGGTCCTCGGGGAGCCCGTCGGGATCGGCCTGGACGTGCATGACCTCGTGCCCGAGCCGGTCGTGGTAGCGGTGGACCTTGTCGATGATCTGCTGGGGGCTGCCGATGAGCGCGGAGCTGCGCGCGACGGCGTCCTCGATCGAGTCGAAGACGGGCGTGACGCCGTTGCGGCGGAACAGCTCCTGCCGCGCCTCGAACACCGGCCGGTACACCTCGATGGCGTCCTGGGACCTCGGCGCGACGTAGAGCCCGGCCGTCCCGGCGCCGACCAGGGCGTCGGCGGGGTCGTGGCCGTGGTGCGCCCACCGCTCCCGGTAGTGGGAGACCAGCTCGGCGTACGGTTCGACAGGGTTGGTGACGTTCGCGGAGAACAGCGGGTCGCCGTAGCGGGCGGCCAGCTCGACCGACTCCTTGCTGGTGGCGCTGCCGTGCCAGACGCGGACGGGGCGCTGGAGCGGCCGGGGCAGCACCTCGGCGTTGTCCAGCGGCGGGCGGTGCCGGCCCCACCAGGTGACGGTGTCCTCCCGCCACAGCCGGCGGAACAGCTCGTAGCCCTCGCGGTTGCGGTCCCACTGGTCCTCGGCGGTGACGTCGAACAGCGCGGCCTGCGCGGTGCCGTTGCCCTTGCCGATGATCAGTTCGAGGCGCCCGCCGGACAGGTGGTCGAGCGTGGCGTAGTCCTCGTAGGCGCGGACGGGGTCGAGGAGGCTGAGCGTGGTGACGGCCGTGAACAGCCGGATCGTGGAGGTCCGGGCGGCGATGTGGCTGAGCACGACGGGCGGCGACGACGACAGGAACGGCCGCTCGTGCCGTTCGCCGACGCCGAAGCCGTCGAAGCCGAGCCGTTCGGCGAGGACGGCGTGCTCGACGACGTCGCGGAGCCGTTCGGTGACGGGCTTCAGCGCGCCCGTGCGGGGGTCGGGCGCGTGCACGATGAGGGTGATCGCGAGGAACTTCATGCGGTCGCGTACCGGTTGGCGGGACGGGACAGGCCGAGGTGGCCGCGGAGCGTCGCCGCGTCGTACGCGGTCCGGAACGCGCCGCGCCCTTGCAGGACCGGGACGAGCCCCCTGGTGATCCCCTCCAGGTCGAGGGGGAGGACGCCGGGCCGCAGCCGGAACCCGTCGAGGCCCGCGCCGCGCCAGTCGAGCAGCAGGTCGGCCAGCTCGCCGGGGGTGCCGGCGAAGATCTCGGCGTCGGAGGCGAGGGCGGCGCCGTCCAGCTCGTCCAGGCGGGCCTTGCGGGCGAACGCCGCGCCGGGCGCCTCGTCGAGGAACACCACCAGGTCGGCGAAGACCTTGAGGGGTTCGCCGGCCCGGCCGACCGTCCGCTCCGCCTCGCGGACCTGGGCGATGATGGTGACGGCGTCCGGCCGGGAGTGCGGCGTGACGTAGACGACGTCGGCGCTCCGCGCGGCGAACTCGTAGGGGCCGACGTCGTGCGCGAGGGCGGTGACGAGCGGCTGGCCCTGCGGCGGGCGCGGGGTGATCGAGGGGCCGCGGACGCTGAAGTGGGGGCCCTCGAAGTCGATGTAGTGCAGCTTGTCGCGGTCCAGGAAGCGGCCGGTCGCGGCGTCGCGGATCTCCGCGTCGTCCTCCCAGCTGTCCCAGAGCCGCCGCACGACCTCGACGAAGTCGGCGGCCTCCCCGAACAGCTCGGCGCTGAACGCCGCCCCGTCCGGGGTCGCGAACCAGGGCAGGTCGAACTCGGGGAACGTCCGGCGGCCGAAGTGGGCGGCGTCGGAGAGCCGCGCGCCCGCGACCTGCGGCCGCCAGCCCGCGCGCCCCCGGCTCGCGTAGTCCAGCGACGCGATGCCGATGGACACGTGGAACGGCTCGGTGTGCGTGGTGATCGTCGTCGGGACGAGCCCGATCCGCGACGTGGCGGGCGCGAGCAGCGCGGCCGTCAGTACCGCGTCGAGACGGCCCCTGACCTGGTCGGTCCGGTCGTCGGGCGCGGTCGGGTCGGACGACTGGAGGCCGAGCGAGTCCTCGATGGTGAGGAAGTCGAGCAGCCCGCGCTCGGCCTCGGCGGCCAGGTCCGTCCAGTAGCGGGCGGTGAACAGCGCGCCGGGGCGGGCGGCGGGGTCGCGCCAGGCGGCGGGGTGCCAGCCGGCGTCGGTGAGCGCGGCGGACAGGTGCAGGCCGGTCACGACGCCTCCCTTCCGGATCGGGTCGAGTGGACGCCCGGGACCCGCAGACCGAGGTGGTCGCGCAGCGTGGGCCCGGTGTAGTCGGCGCGGAACACGCCCTTCTCCTGCAGCAGCGGGACGACGTGCTCCACCAGGTCGTCGAGGCCGCCCGGGGTCAGGTGCGGGACGAACACGAAGCCGTCGGCGGCGTCGGTCTGCACGAACTCGTCGATCCGGTCGGCGACCGTGCGGGCCGTGCCGACGAACGTCTGCCGCGCGGTGGCCTCGATGACCAGCTCGCGGATGCTGAGGCCGCGCTCGGCGGCCAGCTCCCGCCACCGGCGGACGGTCTCGGCGCGGTCGCCGCGGAACTGCGCGCGGCCCTTCGAGACGCCCTCGCCGAGGTCGGGGTCGATGTCGGGGAGCGGGCCGTCGGGGTCGTAGGCCGACAGGTCCCGGCCCCAGTAGCCCTCCAGGAATGCGATGGCGTTCTGCGGGGAGACCTGCGCGCGGCGGATCTCGGCGGCGCGCTCGGCCGCGTCCTCCTCGGTGTCGCCGAGCACGTAGGTGACCGCCGGCATGATCTTCAGGTCGTCGGGGCGCCGCCCGTACCGGGGGAGGCGGCTCTTGACGTCCTTGTAGAAGGCCCGGCCGTCCTCCAGGGTGCCGTGCCGGCTGAAGATGACGTCGGCGTCGGCGGCGGCGAACTCGCGGCCCTCGTACGAGTCGCCCGCCTGGATGATCACCGGGTGGCCCTGCGGCGGGCGCGGCACGTTGAACCGGCCGGCGATGTCGAACTGCGGGCCGCGGTGCGCGAACGCGCCCGCGCCGGGGCGGGCGAACTCCCCCGCCGCCGGGTCGGCGACCAGGTCGCCCTCCGCCCAGGAGTCCCACAGCTCGCGGGCGGTGTGCAGGAACTCGGTGGCGCGGGCGTAGCGGTCGGCCTCGGCGAGGTACCCGCCGCGCCGGAAGTTCTCGCCGGTGAACGCGTCCCAGCTCGTCACGACGTTCCAGGCGGCGCGGCCCCCGCTGAGGTGGTCGACGGTGGCGAGCCGGCGCGCCACCTCGTAGGGCTCGTTGAAGGTGGAGTTGACGGTGGCGGCGAGGCCGAGCCGGGTGGTGACGGCCGCCAGCGCCGACAGGACGGTCAGCGACTCGGGCCGCCCCGCCACGTCGAGGTCGTGGATGCGCCCCTTCATCTCGCGCAGCCGCAGCCCCTCGGCGAGGAAGAAGAAGTCGAACTTGCCGCGTTCGGCGGTCTCGGCGAGGTGGACGAACGACCCGAAGTCGATCTGGCTGGCCGACCGGGGGTCCGACCAGACGGTGGTGTTGTTGACGCCCGGGAAGTGGGCCGCCAGGTGGATCTGCTTCACCGGCATCAGAGGGCCCCCGCGGTCGTGCTCGGAGGCGCCGTGATGCTCGCGAGGGCGGCGGACACCTGCGGGGCGACGAGGTCCGCCCACGCGCCGAGCACCTCGGCGGCGTCCGGCACCTGCGCCTCCAGGAACGCCAGGCCGGGGGTCGGGACGGTCGCGCCCAGCTCCACCAGGAGCGGCCGCAGGTGCACCTCGACGGCCAGCGAGTGCTTCGGGTCGCCCATCACCAGCAGCGGCAGCGCGACCGTCGACGCCAGCGCGCCGCCGGGCAGCCGGTCGAGGAACGCCTTCAGCAGGCCGGTGTAGGTGGCCTTGTAGGTCGGGCTCGCGACGACCAGGACGTCCGCCTGTGCCACCCGGTCGAGCGCGTCCTGCACCTCGGGCGGCGGCGCGGCGCCGAGCAGCCCGGACGCGAGTTCCGAGAGGTCGACGACGTCCGGCTCTCCGGCGTGCCCGGCGCGTCCGGCGACCGCCTCGGCGGCCTGGAGCGCGATCTGCAGCGTCCGGGACTTCGGACGCGGGTTCCCGACGAGGACCAGGACGCTCACGACCGCTCCCCCTGTCCCGCGGCGCGCTCGTAGGGGATCTTCTCGCCCGCCTCCACCGCGACCGGCAGCCGGTTCTCGGCGGGCGGTAGCGGGCAGGTCGCGAACTCGGTGTACGCGCACGGCAGGTTGTGCGCGCGGTTGAAGTCGAGCGTCACCGTCCCGTCGGCGGCGGGCGCCGCGACGGACAGCGCGCGGTTCGCGGCGTAGGTGGTGACGCCGGACGTCGCGTCGGTGAACAGGACGAGCAGCTCGCCGGGTCCCTTGCCGTTGAACGCGGTGAGCGCGAGGGACCGGCCGTCCAGCTCGAACTCGATCCTGCCCGGCGCGTCGTAGACGTGCTGGAGCCCCTCGACGGCGGCGCCGACGGTGGTCGGGCGCGGCGCGTCGAACGGGACGTAGCGGCCGGTCACCGCCCAGCGCGGGTCGGGCGGGAAGGCGGGGGTGCCGCGGAACGCGGTGCGCAGCGGATGGTCGGGGTGCCGGGGCCGGACGAGGTCGTTCCCGCCGCGCTTGGCCACCTCGATCGCCGCGTCCCCCCAGATCGCGGTGACGCCGCCGCGCTCGGGCAGCACGCCGAACCGGTGCTCGCCGCGCACGGTCTCGCCGTCCACGACCAGCTCCTCGCCGTCGCCGAGGACGACGGTCACGCCCTCGGGGCCGGTGCTCCAGGCGCCGGGCGCGCCGGGGAGGCGGCGCGGCTCCTCGTCCAGGAAGTGCAGGCCGGTGATCGCGAGGAAGCCGTGCGGGTCGGCGAGCAGCGCCTCCTGCGCGGCGTGCCAGGCGCGCCACTCCTCCGCGAACGCCTCCGCCGTGCCGGTGGTCGTCGTGGTCTGTACGGTCATGTCCGCTCCTCCAACAGCCGTGCGCCTGCGGCGCCGATGCGCGCGTCCCCGCCGGGAATGGCGGCGAGCAGTTCGCGGGTGTACTCGTGGGCCGGGTCGCCGAAGATGGCGCCGGTCGCGCCGGTCTCGACGACCCGTCCGGCCTTCATGACCGCGACCCGGTGCGCGATCTGCCGGACGACCGCGAGGTCATGCGAGATGAACAGGTACGCCAGGCCCGTGCCGTCCTGCAGTTCGGCGAGCAGGTCGAGCACCTGCGCCTGGACCGACACGTCCAGCGCCGAGACGGGCTCGTCGCACACGACGAGGTCGGGTTCGAGGGCCAGCGCGCGGGCGATCGCGACCCGCTGCCGCTGCCCGCCCGACAGCTCGGCGGGGCGGCGCTCCAGCGTCGCGGCCGGGAGCGCGACGCGGTCGAGCAGCTCGCGGGCGCGGGCCGTGCGGGACGCCCGGTCCCCGACGCGGAACGCCCGCAGCGGCTCGGTGATCACCTCGCCGATCGAGAACCGCGGGTCGAGCGAGGCGTACGGGTTCTGGTAGACGAGCTGGGCCCGGCGCCGCAGCCGCCGCAGCGCCGCGCCCCCCGCGGCGGTGACGTCCTCGCCGTCGAACACGATCCGGCCGGACGTCGGCGGGACGAGCCGCAGGATCATCCGGGCCGTCGTGGACTTGCCCGAGCCCGACTCGCCGACCAGCGCGAGCGTCCGGCCCCGGTGCAGGGTGAGGCCGACGTCGTCGACGGCGCGGACGATCCGGCCGCGCGGCAGCGGGAAGTCCTTGACGAGGTGCTCGGCGGCGACCAGCACTTCGCCGGACGCCTCCGGCTCGGCGGGCTCCTGCGGGAGCGCGTGCCGGGGGCGCGCGCGGACGGCGGTGAGGCTCGGCGCGCTGCGCAGCAGCCGGCGCGTGTAGGCGTCCTGCGGGTCCTCGATGATCCGCCGCGCCGGGCCCGACTCGACGACGCGGCCCTGCGACATGACGGCGATCCGCGCGGCCCGGTCGGCGGCCACGCCGAGGTCGTGGGTGACGAGGAGCACGGCGGTGCCGAGCTCCTCGGTCAGGTGCTGGAGGTGGTCGAGGATGCGGCGCTGCACGGTGACGTCGAGGGCGCTGGTCGGCTCGTCCGCGACGATCAGCCGCGGCCCGGCGGCGATCGCGACGGCGATCAGCGCGCGCTGCCGCATGCCGCCGGACAGCTCGTGCGGGTACTGCCGCGCCCGCACCTCCGGCTCCGGCATCCCCGCGCGCTCCAGCGCCTCGACCGCCGCCGCCGGCGCCGTCCGGCGGGTGGCGAGCCCGTGCAGCCGCAGCACCTCCGCGACCTGCTCGCCGATCCGCTTCACCGGGTTCAGCGCGACGCCCGGGTCCTGCGGGACGAGCCCGATCCGGGCGCCGCGCACGGTGCGCAGCTCCCGCTCGGACAGCGCCGCCAGGTCGCGTCCGGCGAACCGGACGGCCCCCGCGTCGAGGGACGCGTTCGGGGCGAGCAGCCGCAGCACGGCGTGCGCGGTGGTGCTCTTGCCCGAGCCCGACTCCCCCACCAGCGCGACGATCTCGCCCGGCCGGACGTCCAGGTCGGCGCCGCGCACGGCCTCCACCCGGCCCGTCCGGGTCCGGTACGAGACGGACAGGCCCGCCACCTCCAGCAGCGGGGCGGTCTCCTGCGGGCCGGTCACCGCCGCCCCCACTCGCCGTCGAGCGCCCGCGCGATCCGGTTCGTGGCGAGCACGGTCGCGGCGATCGTCAGGCCCGGCAGCGCGGTCATCCACCAGGCGTTCGCGAGGTAGTTGCGGCCGTCGGAGATCAGCGTCCCCCATTCGGGCGCGGGCGGCGCCGCGCCGTAGCCGAGGAAGCTCAGCGACGACACCGCGAGCACCGCCGTGCCGAAGTCGAGCGTCGCGAGCACCAGCACCGGCCCGATGGCGTTCGGCAGGACGTGCCGGCCGAGGATCGCGTACCAGCGCGTCCCGCAGGACCGGGCCGCCTCCACGAACACGGCCTGCCGGACCCGCAGCACCTCCGACCGCATCACCCGCGCGAACGTCGCGACGCTGGCGACGCCGACGGCGACCGCGACCTTCACCGTCCCGTAGCCGAGCGCGGTGACCAGCGCGAGCGACAGGAACAGCGCGGGGATCGACAGCAGCACGTCGACGAACCGCATCAGCGCGTCGTCGATCCAGCGGCCGGCGAACCCGGCGAGCAGGCCGAGCAGCCCGCCGGCGACGAACGACACCGCGACCGCGATGAGCGTCGCCTTGAGCGACAGCGCCGCGCCGTGCACGACCCGCGCGTACAGGTCGCGGCCCAGCTCGTCGGTGCCGAACCAGTGCGCCGCGCCGGGCGAACGGAACGCCTGCGCCGGCACGCCGGTCAGCGGGTCCCGCGAGGTGAACAGGCCGGGCCAGAACGACGCCAGCACCACCGCCGCGATCACGAGGACGGACAGGACGAGACCCGGCCGGCGCAGGAAGAACCGGACGGTGCGGGCGGTCCCGGCGCGGCGGCGCGGCGGCGGCTCGGGCTCGCGGGGCCCGTCCGGGACGTCGAGGACGCCGAGGGCGTCGAGGGTGCTGCTCATGCGGGGCTCCAGCGCCGGCCGCCCGCGGCGGAGATCCGCGGGTCCAGCAGCGGGTAGGCGAGGTCGACGATCAGGTTGACCAGGACGAAGACCAGCGACCCGAACACCACGACGCCCTGCACGAGCGGGATGTCCTGGGTGGTGACCGCGCCGGCGGTGACGCGGCCGAGGCCGTTGCGGGAGAACACCGTCTCGATCACCACGGAGTTGGCCATGAGCTGCCCGACGAGGACGCCGACGACCGTCAGCGCGGGCAGCGACGCGTTGCGCAGCGCGTGCCGCAGGTGGATGCGGGCCCGTCCGGCGCCCTTGGCGCGGGCGGTCTGGACGTACGGCTCGTCGAGGGTGGTCAGCAGGCTCTTGGCCAGCACCTGCGCCACGACCGCGCCGGTGGGGATCGCCAGCGTGACGGCGGGCAGGATCAGGCCGCGCAGCCCGCCGTTCCCGAACGCGGGGAGCAGCCGCGCCCGGAACGAGAAGATCTCGACGAGCATCAGCCCGGCCCAGAACGTCGGGACCGACACCCCGAGCGGCGGCAGCGAGAGCAGGAACTGCCGCAGCCACCGCCGGGAGGTGTAGGTGACGGCGAGCGCGAGGCCGCCGCCGAGCAGGACGGCGAGCGCGAGGGCGGCGGCCACGAGCTGGAGGGTGGACGGCAGCGCGTCACCGATGACGGACGTCACCGGCCGCCCGCCGGACACCGAGTCGCCGAAGTCGCCGCGCAGCGCCCGGCCGAGGTAGTGGACGTACTGCACCGGGATCGGCTCGTCGAAGCCGTACTCGGCCCTCAGCCGGGCGATCCGCGCGGGGTCGACGCCCGCCTGGTCGGCGCCCGCCCCGGCCATCGCCGAGACGGGGTCGCCGGGCAGCAGGTCGAGGACCAGGAACGACACCGTGTAGGCCGCCCACAGCACCCCGGCCGCCTGGGCGAGGCGCAAGGCCGCGTAGCGCCGCATCGCTAACCGATCCAGGTGTCGTGGAGCTGGATGCGGCTCGACGCGTCGAACAGCAGGCCGTGGACCTTCTTCGCGACGCCCAGCTCGGTCTGGAGCTCGACGACGGGGATCGTGTAGGCGTGCTGGACGATCTGCCGCTGCGCCTGCGCCACCAGGTCGAGGCGCTTGGCCTGGTCGGGTTCGGCGGCCTGGCCGTCGAGGAGGGCGTCCAGGCCGGTGGCCGGCAGCTTGTACGGGTTGGCGAGCTTGGTGGAGAACGAGCTGCGGAGGATGTCGGGGTCGGCGCGGGTGATGTTGCCGAACAGCAGGTCGAAGTTGCCGGAGGTCTGGAGCTGCGCGAGCTGGGCGACGGGCTGCTCCTTGAGCGCGAGCTGCACGCCGATGGTCTTGAGCTGCTGCTGGAGCAGTTCGAGCGCCGGCTTGTTGGTGGCGGCGACGGGCGCCCAGGTGGCGGTGATGCTGAGCTTCTTGCCGCCCTTCTGCAGGACGCCGTCGCCGCCGGGCGTCCAGCCGTCGGACTGGAGCAGGGCCTTCGCGCGCGCGGGGTCGTGCGCCAGTGCGGCGCCGACGTTGACGTAGCCGGGCGTGGTGTGGGCGAGGACGCTGGTGGCGGGGTGCGTGCCTGCGGGGAAGACGGTCTGGGCGACCTGCTGCCGGTCGACGCCCAGCGCGATCGCCTGCCGGACCTTCTCGTCGTTGAGCGGCGACCGGGTGTTGTTGGGGGTGAGGCCGAAGACGACGCCGGGATTGGCACGTGCCAGCAGCTGCACGCCGGACGCCTTGAGCGCCGCCTCGTCGGCCCGGCCGACGCTGCCGATGGCGTCGACCTGGCCGGACGTGAGCCCGCCGGTCCGCACGCCCGACTCGGGGAGGATCTTGAACACGACGCGGTCGAGGTAGGCGGTGCCCGGCTTCTTCCACAGCGACGAGCCCCACGCGTAGCCCTTGCGGGCGGCCAGCGTGATCGACTGGCTCGGCACGTACTTCTGGAGCGTGAACGGCCCGGATCCGACGATGCCCTGCGCGCACCGCTGCTGCGGCGTCCTGCGGACGCTGGCCTCGGCCTCGATGCCGAGCGAGTGCGTGGCGGTGGCCTGGAGGAACTGGGCGTTCGGCTGCTTGAACCGGACCTTGAAGGTGAGGTCGTCGACGACGTCGGTGCCCTGGTAGCCGCTGAGGTAGCCCTCCGCCAGCAGCGCGAGCGGGCCGAGCTTCGGGACGGCGTCGAAGTTGGCCTTGACGACCTTGGAGGTCAGCGGGGTCCCGTCGCTGAAGGTGACGCCGGGGCGCAGGTGGAAGGTGAACGTCCGGGCGTCGTCGCCGATGGTCCAGCTCTGCGCGAGCCAGGGCACGATCTTGCCGGTGGACGGGTCCTGGTCGGTGAGCGAGTCGACGAGCTGGCGCACCGAGTAGATGCTGTCGTTGCTGGCGACCTGCTGCGGGTCGGCGCAGCCCGCGTCCGATCCGACGGCGAAGGTCAGGGTGCCGCCGGTGCGGGGCGTCCCGGTGCCGCCGCCGGACGCGCCGCCGCCCGATCCGCACGCGGTCAGCGCCGCCAGTCCGGCCGCCAGCACGGCGGCGCTCCTCCAGGGGCCCGGCGTCGCATTCACGTGGATCTCTCCCATCACGGTCTGCTGATCACGGCCAACGTAAGCGGGCGATCATGTATCAGTCAATACCGACCAACAAAGTAGGAAATAGTCAGCCGAGCCGGCGGAAGGCGCTGGCGTGGAACACCAGCGGCGGGACGTCGGGGGCGGCGTCCAGGTCGTGCACGCGGAACACGACGATGTCGTGGTCGCCGGAGCGGACCCGCTGCTCGACCGTGCACTCGTACCAGGCGGACGCGCCCTCGACGAGCACGCCGCCGCCCGGCGTGGACCGCCACGCGACCCCGGCGAACCGGTCGCCGGTGCGGGCGCCGAGCCGCCGGCCGACGTCCTCCTGGTGCGCGCCGAGCACGCTGATCCCGATGCGGGGCAGCTCGCGCAGCAGCGGCCAGGTCGTGGACGTGTGCGCGACGCACACCGACACCAGGGGCGGGTCGAGGGACACGGGGACGAACGAGCTGGCGGCGATGCCGGCGGGCCGCCCGCCCGCCAGGCCCGCGACGACCGCGACGCCGGTCGGGTAGGCGCCGTAGACGCGGCGGAGGTTCAGGTCGAGCGCCGTCATCGCGCCGCCCGCCCGGCGGACGGTGGCGCGGCGGAGGGCCAAGGGGGCGTCAGGGTCACGGTGGGGCCTTCCTTTCGGGAGGGAACTCGCCGGTCAGGAACTCGCGGCCGACCTCGGCCTGCCGGTGGGCGACCGGGTCGTGCAGGGTCTTGGCGTAGCGCCAGAACCGGGCCAGGCCCGGACGCGCGCGGGCGGAGTCCGGCCCGGCCAGCTCGAACACGCGGGAGGCGACCGCCAGCGAGGCCTGGACGGCGGCGATCTTCGCGGTGGCGACCAGGACCGCCGTCTCGCAGTACCGCTCGTCCGGCGGGCCCGCGCTTTCCGCGCTCTGGGGCCGGGCGGCGGCGCCGTGCAGGTCCGGGGCCAGGTCGTCGGCGGCCCGGTCCGCCAGCGCGCGGGCCGCGCGCACCTGCGCCAGCAGGCCGCCGTAGGCGCCGGCGAGGTAGGCGTCGCCGCCGGTCCGCCTCGCCTGCCCGAGCGGCCACGGCCGCGACCGGGCGACGGCGTGCGCGCGCGCCGCGTCGAGCGCCCCTTCGGCGATGCCGAGGTAGAGCTGCGCGAACACCATCTGAATGGCGGGGGCCATCAGCGCGGTGGACGCCGGGCTGGGCCGTCCGATGACGTCGTGCTCGCCGACGATGGCGCCGGAGAAAAGGACCGTTCCGTTCGGCGCGCCGCCCGCGCCGCCCTCGGCGCGCGCGACGCCCGGCCCGGCCGGATCGACCAGGACCATCAGCGGTTCCCCGGTGTCGGCGCGGGTCGCGCCGACGGCCAGGCGGTCGGCGAGGACGGCGCCGGAGGTGATCGCCGTCGTGCCGTCCAGGGTGAAGCCGCCGTGCGGGCGCGGCGCCAGGGTGGGCGACGCGTCGCGCGGGTCGGGGGCGCCGCCCCACAGCCGGCAGGCGGCGGCCGCGACCGGCCAGACCCGCTCGCGGTCCGCTTCGGTGCCGTGGAGGGCGGGCGTCCAGGACAGCAGGTAGTGGTGCCCGAGGAGCAGCCCGAGGTCGCCGTTGGCGGCGGCGACCTCGCGGACGACCTGGAAGGCGGTGCGCCAGGTGGCTCCGCCGCCGCCGTGGCGGGCGGGGATCAGCAGCGTGAGCAGCCCGGCCTGCCGCAGGGCCTCGGCGCCGCGCGCCTGCGGGCGCCCGGCGTGGCGGCCGTCCGGGTCGTCCACGTCCGGGCCGGACGCGGTGGTCCGCGCCAGGGCGAGCCAGCCCGCGTGGTCGCGCGGGGGGACCCGCTGCGCGGGCTCGTCGCACATGGTGGTCACGGTCGTCTCCCAAGGGCCGGGATCGTCCCGGCGGACGCGGGGAGTGTAAGCACCCATCCGGCAAAAAATCAACTAAATCAGTAGGAAATACCTGTTATGGGCGGGGGGAGCCCGGGCCCGCCCAGCCCCGGCGGTCCTCCGGCGGCAGCAGGAGCACCTCCATCGCCCGCGCGCACGACTGCGCGTGCGCGAGGAACCACGGGACGCGCGCGTCCGTGAGGACCTCGGGCGTGGAGCGCAGCGCGAGCGCGTACCGGGCGTGGCCGGACCGGTCCAGCAGCGGGACGGCGAGGGTGCGCACGCCCTCGGCGGACTCGCCGTCGTTCATCGCGTGCCCCGCGGCGCGGACCCGCTCCACCTCCGCGCGCAGCTCGCCGACGTCCGCGATGGTCCGGCCGGTGAGCGGGCGCAGCGGCGCCAGTTCCGCGAGGTCGTCGGCGCCGGGCCGGGGCCAGGCGAGCAGCACCTTGCCGAGGGCGGTGGAGTGCAGCGGGCGGCGCAGCCCGACGCCGTCCTCGGTGCGCCGCACGGTGCCGCCGGCCAGCAGCACCGCGTGGTCGCCGCTGCGGATCGCGAGGTCGGCGGTCGTCCCGGTGACGCGGGCCAGGTGGTCCAGCTCGGGCGCGACCCGGTGCAGGCCCTGCCGGTGGAACGACAGCAGGCCCAGCTCGGTCACCGCGGGGCCGAGGCGGTAGCGGGCGGACGCGTCGCGGACGAGGAACTCCGCGCCCGCGAGGGTCTGCGCGAGCCGGTGCGCGGTCGAGGTGCTGAGGCCGAGCCGCCGGGCGATGCCGGACGCGGTCAGCGGCGGGGCGCCGTCGCGGAAGCAGAGCAGGACGTCCAGCGCGCGCCGCACGGCCTGCCCGCCGGGGGGAGGGTGTGCCATGTTTCCCACCTTATGGGATCCAGATTGAGTTGGTAGGGATTGTTGGTAATACTCCCGGCATGGCCGACACCCGTCCCGCGGACCTCTGGTTCACCCGCTGTCCCGTCCCCACCGCCACCGGCATCGCCGCAGACCAGGGCTGGCTCGCGGCGGAGTTCGCCGCCGACGGCATCGCCGTGCGCTCCCTCCAGGACGCGGGCGCCGGGCCCGACCGCGGCGAGCACTTCCGCCACCGGCTTCCCACGCTCGTCCGCGAGGGCGGCAACGTCCCCGCGCTGTGGGCCCGCTCCACCGGCGCGCCGACCCGCCTGGTCGGCCTCACCTGGTTCGAGGAGCGGCAGGTCGTGCTCGCCCGGCCGGGCGCCGGGCTGCACGGCCCGCACGACCTGAAGGGCCGCCGGCTCGCCGTGCCGCGCCGCGCCATCGAGATCGACTTCTGGCGGGCGATGGCGCTGCGCGGCTTCGACGGCGCGCTGCGCCAGGCCGGGCTCACCCTCGCCGACGCCGAGCTCGTCGAGCTCGACGGCGACGCCCTCCCCGGGCAGTGGGAGGCCGAGCTCGCCGCGCTGCGCGACGGCCGCGTCGACGCCGTCTACACCAAGGGCTCGGTCGCCGTGGAGACCGCCGCCCGCTACGGCGCGGAGGTCGCGATCGACCTCGACGCCCTGCCGGACCGCCGGTGGAGGGTCAACAACGGGACGCCCCGGCCCATCACCGTCGACCAGCGGCTCCTCGACGAGCACCCGGACCTCGTCGTCCGGTTCCTCGCCGTGCTGCTCGGCGCCGCCGACTGGGGCCGCGACCATCCCGGCGACCTCGCCCGCATCCTCGCGGACGAGACCGGGTCGGGCGCCGAGGGCGTCGCCCGCGCCTACGGCGACGGCTTCCACCGCGAGCTGCACGCCGCGCTGGACGCCGACCGCCTCGACCTGCTGGCCGACCAGGAGGAGTTCCTGCGCCGGCACGGCTTCCACGACGCCCCGGTGGACGTGTCCGCCTGGGCCGATCCCGCACCCCTCGCCGCCGCGCGCGACCTCGTCCCGCGGCTCGCCTTCGTCGCACAGGAGCATCCATGAAGCGCTTCCCCGCCCTCCCGGCCCTGGCCGCCGGCGCCCTCGCGGTCCTGCTCGCCGCCGCGGGCTGCGGCGGCTCGGACGACTCCGGCGCGTCCGGCGGCGGGACGGTCACCATCCGCGTCCCGGACCCGGGCAACTCCGGGGTGCTCGCCGCCGGGAAGAAGGACGGCAGCCTCGACAAGGCGCTGTCGGCCGTGCACGCCAAGGTCAAGTGGACCGGGGGCGCCGGGCCGTTCGCGCCCGCCGCGCAGGAGCTGAACGCGGGCGAGCTGGACTTCGCGCAGGGCTCGATCACCTCCGCGATCGCCGCGCTCGCGCAGAAGCCCGGCTTCAAGCTGTTCGCGCAGATCGCCCCCGACAAGATCGGCGAGGGGATCCTGGTCCGCAAGGACTCCCCGATCCGCACGCCGCGCGACCTCGTCGGGAAGTCGGTCGCGGTCAACAAGGGCGGCACCGCCGAGTACCTGCTGCTCAAGGCGCTCGCCGCGTCCGGGATCAAGCCGGACCAGGTGAAGCGCGTCTACCTCAACCCCGCGCAGACCGCTCCCGTCTTCAACTCCGGGAAGGTCGACGCGTGGGCGGTGTGGGCGACGTACTCGCTCCCCGAGATGGCCTCGACCGGCGCGCACTTCCTGGTGAACGGCGGGCAGATCGGATCGCAGAACTACTCGGTGTGGGCCGTCCGGACGAAGCTCGCCGACGCGCACCCCGAGGTCGTCAAGGCGTTCTACCAGTACCTGCACGACCGCGGGCAGGACCAGATCAAGAACCCCGGCGCCTACGTCAACGTGTTCACCAAGGCCGGGCCGCAGGCCGTCAGCGGCGACACGGAGCGGCTCACCGTGCAGAACCTCGCTCAGGGCGCGACGGCCCAGCCGATCGGCGCCGCCGACCTCGACGGCTTCGCGAGCGTCGCGCGGTTCTTCGCCGACCAGAAGATCACTCCCACGGCGGTGGACGTCAAGCC
Source organism: Actinomadura sp. RB99 (assembly GCF_014706005.1). NCBI lineage: Bacteria > Bacillati > Actinomycetota > Actinomycetes > Streptosporangiales > Thermomonosporaceae > Actinomadura > Actinomadura sp. RB99. The sequence continues at coordinate 43,820 of NZ_JABMCA010000009.1, forward strand.
GTACGTGGTGGCGCTGCCCGGGAGCGGGACGTGACCGCCGCCTCCACGGAGGTCGGCCGCACCGAGGCCGACGGCGCGACCGGCGCCGAGACCGGCGGCGCGGCGGTGGGCGGCGCGGAGGCCGGCGGCGCGCACCCCGGGCTCGTCGTCCCGCGCCCGCGCGTCCCGAGGCCGCGGCGCCGCGGCGTGACCGTCGCGCTGCGCACCCTCGGCCCGCTCGCGCTGCTCGGCGGCTGGTGGGTCGCGTCCGCGACCGGCGTCCTCAGCCCCGACGTGCTCGCCTCGCCCGCGACGGTCGCGGACGCCGCCCGCGAGCTGTGGTCCGACGGCCAGCTCACCGACGCGCTGCGGGTCTCGCTGACCCGCGCCGTCCTCGGCCTGGCGTTCGGCCTCGCGGCCGGGCTGCTGCTCGGCGTCGTCACCGGCTTCTCCCGCCTGGGCGAGGAGCTGCTGGACTCGCCGCTGCAACTGCTGCGAGCGCTGCCGTTCCTGTCGCTCGTCCCGCTGTTCATGGTGTGGTTCGGGATCGGCGAGTCGGCGCGGATCATCCTCATCGCCGTCGCCACCACGTTCCCGATGTACGTCTCGACGGCGGGCGGCGTCCGGAACGTGGACCGGCGGCTTTTGGAGGCGATGCGTACCTTCGGCCTCGGCGGGTGGCGGCTCGTCCGCGAGGTCGTGCTGCCCGGCGCGCTGCCGTCGCTGCTCGCCGGGTTCCGGCTGTCGATGACGCTCAGCGTGATCGCGCTGATCGCCGCCGAGGAGATCAACTCCACGTCGGGGATCGGCTACCTGATGACGCAGGCGCAGAGCTTCTCGCGCACCGACATCCTGTCGGTCTGCGTGCTGGTGTACGGGCTGCTCGGGCTGGCCGCCGACCTGCTGGCGCGCGGCGCCGAGCGGCTGCTGATGCCGTGGCGGGCGAAGGGGGCGGCGCGATGAGCGACACCGCGAGCACGGGTACCGCGAGCACCGGCACGGCGAGCACCGCCGTGCACCTGCGGGGCCTGCGCCGGGTCTTCGGGACCCGCGCCGTCCTGGACGGGGTGGACCTCGACATCGAACGCGGCGAGTTCGTCGCGCTCCTCGGCGCCAGCGGCACCGGCAAGACGACGCTGCTGCGCATCCTCGGCGCCCTCGACCGCCCGGACGGCGGCACCGTGCTGGTCCCCGAGGCCCGCACGATCGTGTTCCAGGAGCCGCGGCTGGTGCCGTCCAAGCGCGTCCTCGGGAACGTCGTCGTCGGGCTGCCGCGCGGCGCCGCCGTGCAGGAGCGGGGGCGGCGGGCGCTCGCGGAGGTCGGCCTCGCCGACCACTCCCGGGCGTGGCCGCACACGCTGTCCGGCGGCGAGGCACAGCGCGTCGCGCTGGCGCGCGCGCTGGTCCGCGAGCCGGAACTGCTGCTGCTGGACGAGCCGTTCGCCGCGCTCGACGCGCTGACCCGGCTGCGGATGCAGGACCTCGTCGGGGACCTCGTCCGCACGCACCGCCCGGCGGTGCTGCTGGTCACGCACGACGTGGACGAGGCGATCCGGCTGGCCGACCGGGTCGCGGTGCTGCGGGACGGCCGGCTCGTCACCGACGAGCGGGTGACGGCGCGGCGACCCCGCGACTCCGCCGATCCGGAGTTCACCGCGCTGCGCCGCCGCCTGCTGGCCGACCTCGGCGTCCGGCTCGGCGACCCCGGCCCCGAGGCCGCGCCCGAACACGAGCCCGAGCGCGAGCCCGAGGCCGCGCGCGAGCCCGACAAGGAGAAGGCCGGACGGCCCTCGGAAGGAGCGATACGTTGACCCGCTTGCATGTCGTGGCGCCGACCCGCGCGCCCGGACGGGCGGTGCTGCCGGACTTCGTCACCGACGTGCGCCCGCGCGCCGTCGAGCCCGAGCACCGCGCGGTGGGCCGCGCGGCCGAGCTGGGCGGGCTGGACGGGGTGCTCGTCCCGTTCGATCCCGGTGGCCACGACCCGCTGGTCCTCGCGGCGGCGGTGCTGCGCGACACCCGGCACGTCCAGGTCGCGGCCGAGTTCCACCCGGCGATCGCGACCCCCGTGTACGCGGCGAAGCTGTCGGCGTCGTTGCAGCGCTACACCGGCGGGCGGCTCGCGTGGCGGCTCGCCGTCGACCTCGCGCCCGATGTGGCGCGCGCACACGGCGACTTCCTGGACGGCCCTGCCCGCTACGCCCGCGCCGACGAGTTCCTCACGATCGCGAAGGGCGTGTGGGGCGAGGGCCCGTACACCTTCGAGGGCGAGCACTTCCAGGTACTGGACGGCGGCTTCCCCGGCTCGCGCGTCCCGCGCCCGTTCCCGCGCGTGTACCTGTCCGGGACGTCGCCCGAGGCCCTCGCGCTGTCCGCCAAGCACGCCGACGCGCATCTCATCGGCCCGGACGACGACCCCGGCCTCGTCCCCGACGGCGTCGACGCGGCGCTGCGGCTCCGCGCCGACGTCCGGGACGAGACGGCGCTCGCCGACGAGATCCTGCGCCGCGCCGGCGAGGGGATCGCCGAGTTCTTCGTGGAGCCGGCGGCGCCCGCCCGTGACGCAGTGCCCGCCCGTGACGTGACGGGCGCCGCCTACTGGCTGGCGCAGCGCGTCCTGCCCCTGCTGCGGAAGGAGACCGAAGGTGTCGGTTGACATCTACTGGCGCGTCGCGATGGAGGGCGACGCTCCCGCGCTGCGCCTCGGCGACATCACCCGCGGCGGCTTCGGCCCGTACCTGCCGGGCAGCCTCGGCCCCGGCCTGCGCGGCGGCGCGCCGGACGGCCACGGCCCGCTCGACTACATGGCGGAGGTGGCGCGGGCGACCGAGCGGTCCGGGTTCGTCGGCGGGCTGATGCCGTCGTTCCCCGAGACCGACGACCCGTGGGCGGCGGCCGCCGCGCTCGCCGGGGAGACCACCGCCTACCGGTTCATGATCGCGTTCCAGCCGGGGTTCCTGCACCCCGTCCAGGCCGCGCGGATGTCGGCGTCGCTCCAGGCAGCGACGGGCGGGCGCGTCGTCTACAACATCATCTCCGGCGGCGGCGGGCCGCAGCAGCTGTGGTGGGGCGACAAGGTCGCGCACGACGACCGGTACGCCCGCACGTCGGAGTTCCTCGACGTGCTCAAGGGCGTGTGGGACGGCCCGTTCGACCACGAGGGCCGCTTCTACCGGGTCGAGGGCGCGGCGCTGCCGCCGGAGCTGCGCGGGCAGCCGTTCCCCGAGATCTTCTTCTCCGGGTCGTCGCCCGCCGCGATCGCCGCCGCCGGCCGCCACGCCGACTACTACCTGTCCTGGCTGGAGCCGTTCGACGCGCTCGCCGCGAAGTTCGCGCTCGTCCGCGAGCACAGCGACACGCCCCCGAAGTTCGCGGTCCGCGTCGACGTCCTCGCGCGCGAGACCGAGGAGGAGGCGTGGGAGGAGCTGCGCCAGGGCTGGGCGCGGCTCGGCGAGGCGCCGCGCACCCCGGACGCGTCCGAGTCCGTCGGCTGGCAGCGGGGCCGCGCGTTCACCGCCGACGCGGGCTCCGACCTCCGCGACCTCGAAGTGCAGCCCAACGTGTGGGGCGGCTTCAACCGGCTCCGGCCGGGCCCGCTGTTCGGGCTCGTCGGCGACTACCACCAGGTCGCCGAGCGGCTCGACCAGCTCATCGACCTCGGCGTGGACGCCTTCATCCTCGCGGGCGTCCCGCACCTGGAGGAGGCCCAGCGTGTGGGCCGCCACGTCCTCCCCCTGCTGAAAGGAAAGATCGCATGACCCTGCGCGTCGGCTACTTCCCGCAGAACAACTCGCTGTGGGTGCTGCGGCACCGCGGCATCCTGGAGCGGTCCGTCCCGGACGTGGAGTGGGTGGACCTGCGGTCGCTGCCCGCCGGCGACCGGCCCGCGCCGACCGAGGGCCTCCCGTCCGGGCACGGCGACCACCTGTTCGACGGCGGCTACGACTTCATCGGCACCGGCTCCACGCCGCCCGTCACCGCGCAGGCGAAGGGGCACGACGTCGTCTACGTCGCGATCTCCGGGCCGCGGGTGGAGAACGGCCGGATCGTCGTCCCGGACGACTCGCCGATCGCGGGCCCCGCCGACCTCAAGGGCCGCCGCGTCGCGCTCGGGCACGGCTCCTGGCAGACCACCCTGCTGCTGCTCGCGCTGGAGAAGGCGGGCCTGAGCTGGAGCGACATCGAGCCCGTGGACGCCTACGGCAACGCGGCCGAGCTGTTCCTGAACGGCGACGTCGACGCCTGGGTCGGGTCCTACCCCTACCTCACCGACGTGGAGGAGCGGCGTCCCGTCCGGACGGTCATCGAGACGCCCGGCCTGTTCAGCCACCGCTCGCTGTGGTTCACCAGCCGGGCGTTCGCGACGGAGCGGCGCGACGACCTGGCCGCGATCGTCGCCGCGCTGAAGGAGTCGGACGCCTGGATCGAGGCGAACCCGCGCGAGGCCGCGAAGCTGTTCGCCGCCGACGACGGCGGCGACCTCGACGCGTGGGAGCACGCGCTGCGCACCCGCCCGTGGGGGCTGAACCCGGTGGACGAGGGCTTCGTCGCCGAGCAGCAGCACGCCGCCGACCTCTTCCACGCCAACGGCCTGATCCCGCGCCCGGTCTCCGTCGCCGACGCGGTCCTGCCGGAGGTCAACGCCCTGGTCTCCGCACCCGCGTCCTGATCCGCGCGCGCGGCGCCCTTCCCAACGGAGGTACAGAGTTGTAGCGTTTACTGTTTTGAATCGTTCGTGATTCGTTAAGGTAATCTGGGGTCCATGTGCGCATCGCAGACCCCGACCACCGCCGAGGAACTGCGCGGTGCCGGCCTGCGGGTGACCGCCGCCCGCGTCGCGCTGCTGGAGACCGTCCGGGAGGGCGACCACCTCGACGTCGAGGGGATCGCCGCCGGAGTCCGCGACCGCGTCGGCCACATCTCGCTGCAGGCCGTCTACGAGGCCGTCCACGCCCTCACCAAGGCCGGGCTGGTGCGCCGCATCGAGCCCGCCGGGAGCCCCGCCCGCTTCGAGGGACGCGTCGGCGACAACCACCACCACCTGGTGTGCCGTAGCTGCGGCGCCGTCAAGGACGTCGACTGCGCCGTGGGCCACCCGCCCTGCCTGGACCCGGTCGACGACGCCGGCTACCTCATCGACGAGGCCGACGTCACGTTCTGGGGCCTGTGCCCGCGGTGCCGCGAGCAGGCGGGCTGACCGCAGAACCTTCCACCGGCACGCGACGGCCGGGCCCGGTCCGCGAGGACCGGGCCCGGCCGCCGTCGTGTCAGGCCCGCTTCAGGTCGTACCGGTCGAGGTTCATCACCTTGTCCCACGCCGCGACGAAGTCCTCGACGAACTTCTCCTTGGCGTCGTCGGAGGCGTAGACCTCGGCGACCGCGCGGAGCTCGGAGTTCGCGCCGAACACCAGGTCGGCCCGGCTGCCGGTCCACTTGACCTGGCCCGAGGCGTCCCGGCCCTCGTAGATCTCGGACTCCTCGTTCGCCGCCTTCCACACCGTGCCCATGTCGAGCAGGTTCACGAAGAAGTCGTTCGTGAGCTGACCGGGCCGGTCGGTGAGGACGCCCAGGTCGGACTGCCCGTGGTTCACGCCGAGGACCCGCAGGCCGCCGAGGAGCACCGTCATCTCCGGGGCGCTCAGGGTGAGCAGGTTCGCCCGGTCGATGAGGAGGAACTCGCCCGGCAGGACGTTGCCCTTCGCGAGGTAGTTGCGGAACCCGTCGTGCGTCGGCTCCATCACCTCGAACGACTCGACGTCGGTCTGCTCCTGCGACGCGTCGGTGCGTCCCGGCGTGAACGGCACCTCGATGTCGTGGCCGGCGTCCTTGGCCGCCTTCTCGACGGCGGCGCAGCCGCCGAGCACGATCAGGTCGGCCAGGGAGATCTTCTTGCCGCCGGTCTGCTCGGCGTTGAACGCCTCCTGGACCTGCTCCAGCGTGCGCAGCACGGTCGCGAGCTCGGCCGGGTTGTTGACCTCCCAGCTCCGCTGCGGCTCCAGCCGGATGCGCGCGCCGTTGGCGCCGCCGCGCTTGTCGGTGCCGCGGAACGAGGCGGCCGACGCCCACGCGGTGGCGGCGAGCTGGGACACCGACAGGCCGGAGTCCAGCAGCCGGGCCTTGAGCGCGGCGATGTCCTGCGCGTCGACGAGCTCGTGGTCGACCGCCGGGACCGGGTCCTGCCAGACCAGCGTCTCGCTCGGCACCTCCGGGCCGAGGTAGCGCTGGATCGGCCCCATGTCGCGGTGGGTCAGCTTGAACCAGGCGCGCGCGAACGCGTCCGCGAACTCCTCGGGGTTGTCCTTGAACCGCCGCGCGATCGGCTCGTAGATCGGGTCGAAGCGCAGCGACAGGTCCGTCGTCAGCATCCCGGGCGCGCGGTTGAGGGTGCCGTCCTCGGGGTCGGGCACCGTGTTCGCCCCGGCGCCGTTCTTCGGCCGCCACTGGTTCGCCCCGGACGGGCTCTTGTCCAGCTCCCACTCGTACCCGAAGAGGATCTCGAAGAAGCTGTTGTCCCACTTGGTCGGGGTGCTGGTCCAGGTGACCTCGAGGCCGCTGGTGTGGGAGTCGCGGCCCTTGCCGGTGCCGTGGCTGTTCTTCCAGCCGAGGCCCTGGTCCTCCAGCGGGGCGCCCTCCGGCTCGGCGCCGATGGTGTCCCCCGGGCCCGCGCCGTGCGTCTTGCCGAAGGTGTGGCCGCCGGCGATCAGCGCGACGGTCTCCTCGTCGTTCATCGCCATGCGGGCGAAGGTCTCGCGGATGTCGCGCGCCGCGGCGAGCGGGTCCGGGTTGCCGTTCGGGCCCTCCGGGTTGACGTAGATGAGGCCCATCTGCACCGCCGCGAGGGGCTTCTCCAGCTCACGGTCGCCGCTGTAGCGCTCGTCGTCCAGCCACGCGGTCTCGGGGCCCCAGAAGACGTCCTCCTCCGCCTCCCAGGCGTCCTCGCGGCCGCCGGCGAAGCCGAAGGTCTTCAGGCCCATCGTCTCCAGCGCGACGTTGCCGGCGAGGATCATCAGGTCGGCCCACGAGATCTTGCGGCCGTACTTCTTCTTCACCGGCCAGAGCACGCGGCGGGCCTTGTCGAGGCTCGCGTTGTCCGGCCAGCTGTTGAGGGGCGCGAAGCGCTGCTGGCCCGCGCCGGCGCCGCCCCGGCCGTCGCTGACGCGGTAGGTGCCCGCGCTGTGCCACGCCATGCGGATGATCAGCGGCCCGTAGTTGCCGAAGTCGGCGGGCCACCAGTCCTGCGAGTCCGTGAGCACGGTCGCGATGTCCTGCTTCACGGCCGCGAGGTCGAGGCTGTTGAACGCCTCCGCGTAGTCGAAGTCCTCCCCCAGCGGGTTCGTCACCGGCGGGTTCTTGGCGAGGAGCTTCAGGTTGAGCCGGTCGGGCCACCAGCCGCGGTTGCCGCCGCCCTGCGTCGGGTGCGGGGCGCGCTGGTGCGCGACAGGGCACTGGCCCGCGGCGGCTTCGTTGTTCTCGGACATGGGGTTCCCTCCAGGGCTACGCGAGGTTGGCGGATGAGGAACGGTGAGCGGTGGAGCAGTCGGGGCACAGGCCCCAGTAGGTGACCTCGGCCTCGTCGATCGAGAATCCGCTGTCGTCGGACGCGGTCATGCAGGGCGCCTCGCCGGTCGCGCAGTCGGCGTCGGCGATCGTCCCGCAGGACCGGCACACGATGTGGTGGTGGTTGTCGCCGACGCGCGCCTCGTAGCGCGCGACGGAGCCGGCCGGCTGGATCCGCCGGACCAGGCCCGCGTCCGTCAGCGCGCGCAGCGAGTCGTAGACCGCCTGGTGGGAGACCTTCGGGACGTCCCCGCGCACGGCGCTGATGATCGATTCGGTGTCGGCGTGCGGATGCGCGTGCACCGCGCTCAGCACCGCGACCCGCGGACGGGTCACGCGGAGAGCGGCCCCGCGCAGCATCTGCCGGATCTCCACGGTCGTGGCCACGTCCGACAGGCTGCCTCGTTTTCTTGAATGAGTCAAGTGTTTGTAGAAACCCAGTTCTTGACCAGGTCAGGTCCAGGATGCGGATCCGCCTTGCAGGACTAGGCTGCGGCCCCGTGCAGAACCCCGCAGAAAACTCCGTGGACGACGCTATGGACGACCCCATGGAAGAGGACGCGCAGGTGGCGGTGCGCGCGGCGCTGGCGGGCGCCTCGGTCGTCCGGGAGATGTACGGCACGTCCCTCGACCGCTTCGGCAAGCCCGGCGGCGACTTCGCCACGTCCGCCGACCTCGCGGCGGAGAAGGCGATCATGGACGTCCTCCGCGCCGCCCGCCCGGACGACGCCGTGACCGGCGAGGAGAGCGGCCGCACCGGCCCGGCCGACGCGGGCCGCCGCTGGCTGGTCGATCCGCTCTGCGGGACGCTGAACTACGCCGTCCGCAGCATGCTGGTGGCGGTGAACGTCGCCCTCCGCGCGGGCTCCGAGACGATCGCGGCGGCGTCCGCCGACCCGTTCAACGACGAGGTCTTCTGGACGGACGGCACGCGCGCCCGCCTCCGCGCGGGCGGTACCGGTGGCACTGGCGGCACCGACGCGCCGCTGGTCCCCTCGCCCGCCTCGAACCTCGTGGACGTCAACCTCGACCCGCCGTTCCCCAACGCCCCGGCGTTCCGCGCCGCCGATCTCCTCGCCGACGCGGGCTTCGCGGGCCGGTTCCGTCCCCGCGTGGTCTCCACGACCCTGGCCGTGGCGTGGGTGGCGGCCGGGCGCCGCGCCGCCTACGTGACCGACGGGCACCTGCGCGACAGCGTGCACTTCGCCGCCGGCATCGCGCTCTGCCAGGCCGCCGGGTGCGTCGTGACCGGCCTCGACGGCGGGCCGCCGCACACCGGCTCCGGCGGCCTCATCGCCGCCGCGGACCCCGAAACCCACTCCACCCTCCTTGGCCTCATCAGTACCCTCAGCAACACCCGATGAAGCCCAAGATCGGCCGCATTCTCCTCACGGCTCGGGTCGTCAGGCCGTGAGGTCGAGGACGAACCGGTACCTGACGTCGCCCGCGGCCAGCCGGTCCAGTGCCGTGTCGACCTCGGCGACGGGCAGTACCTCCACGGTCGCGGTCAGGTCGTGGGCGGCGCAGAAGTCGAGCATCTCCCGGGTGTCGGTGATGCCGCCGCTGCCCGCGCCCGCCAGCCGTTTCCGCCCGAACCGGAGGGCCTGAGGTGTGAAGGACAGCTCCGGCACGATGCCGAGCGTGCACAGGGTCCGGTCGAAGCGGAGCGCCGTCAGGTAGGGCGAGAGGTCGTGCGCAAAGGGGACGGTGTCGAGGATGAAGTCGAACCGCCCGCGCTGCCGGGCCATGGCCTCGGCGTCGGTCGACACCACCACGTCGTCGGCACCGAGTTCCAGCATGTCCTTCGCCTTGCCGGGTGAGGTGGTGAAGCCCACGACCTCGGCGCCGAGCGCCTTGGCCAGCTTCACCGCCACGTGCCCGAGCCCGCCGAGGCCGATGATGCCGACCGTCCGCCCCGGGCCGGCCTCCCAGCGCCTGAGCGGCACCCAGGTGGTGATCCCCGCGCACATCAGCGGCGCGGTCCCGGCCGGGTCGAGCCCCTCGGGGCGGCGGTACACGAACGCCTGGTCGGCCACGTACTCGTCACTGAATCCGCCCTGGGTCAGGGACCCGTCGCGCCGGTCGCGCCCCCCGTAGGTCAGTGTCGGGAACTCCGCGCAGAACTCCTGATCACCGCTGCGGCATGCCTCGCACACCCCGCACGAGTCGACGATGTTCCCCACGCAGACCGGGTCGCCGACCCGGAAGCGGGTGACCGCGCCGCCGACGGCCACCACCTCGCCCACGATCTCGTGGCCCGGCACCAGCGGAAAGATGTCCGGCCGCTCGTGGCCCGGCCGGGGCCGCACGTGCTCCAGGTCGGTGAAGCACACCCCGGCGTGCGTCACTCGCAGCGCGACGTCGGTGGGTCGCAGCTCACGGCGCTCGAAGCGCCAGGGCGCCAACGCCGAGCCGGGTGCCTGGGCGGCCCAGCCGTTGACCGTTCGCATGGTGGATCTCCTCTCGTTCACGACGCCCCCATGCTGCGGGCGGACCGCGCCGTTCCACCATCGGTGGCCGATGACTGGGAATCGCAGGGCCACCCTCGTACGGGACGGCCCGACGTAGCCTGAAGCGATGGACGACGCCGCTCTCGCAGAATTCCTCCGGGCTCGCCGAGCCCTGGTCCGGCCCAAGGACGTGGGCCTCGACGACGCCGGCGACGCCCGTCGCCGCGTGACGGGGCTGCGACGCGAGGAACTGGCCTTCCTGGCGGGAGTGAGCGCGGACTACTACGTGCGCTTGGAGCAGGGACGTGGCCACCGCCCCTCGGAGAGCGTCCTGGAGTCGCTGGCCCGGGCGCTGCGGCTGGACGAGGAACTGACGGAGCACCTGTACGCTCTGGCCCGCCCGGCACCGACCGCCACGCGCACCCGGGAGCGGGTGTCGGACACGGTGCAGGAACTGCTGGACGCCTGGACGACCACACCGGCCACGGTGACCAGCCGCCGGATGAACGTCGTCGGATCGAACGCCCTGGCGTGCGAGCTGGCCTCCTGCTACGTGCCCGGGACCAACCTGCTGCGCGCGGTGTTCCTGGACCCCGGGACGCGGGAGACGCATGTGGACTGGAACGCGGCGGCGTCCGACGCGGTCGCCAACTTCCGGGCCCGGATCGGAACCGAGCGGGACGACCCCGAGCTGACGGAGCTCATCGGCGAACTCTCGCTGCGCAGCCAGGAGTTCCGGGAACTGTGGGCCCGCCACGACGTCCACACCACCACGGCGGGCGCGAAGAGCTTCCGGCACCCGGAGCTGGGTGTGATCAGCCTCCGCTTCCACGCGATGCCGCTGGAGGACGGCCAAGTGCTCACCGTCCACCATGCCCGGCCCGGCTCACCGGACGAGCAGTCCCTGGCCCTGCTCGCCACGATGGCCGCGACCTGACCGAGGGCGCCGGCCGCCCTCGCCGCCCGCTGAGCGCGTCACTCGGAGCCGGTGGCGCGGGCGAGGACCAGGCCGGCGACGATGAGGGCGAGCGCGGTCATGCGCCCGGCCGTCAGCGGGTCCTTGTGGACGACGACGCCCAGCGCGATCGCGCCGACCGCGCCGATGCCCGTGAAGACCGCGTACGCGGTGCCGACCGGGAGCGTGCGCATCGCCTGGGCCAGCAGCCAGACCGCGGCCACCATGAGGACCAGGCAGACCAGGGTCGGCAGCGGCCTGGTGAAGCTCTGCGTCGGCTTGATGCTCTGCGCCCAGGCGATCTCGACCAGCCCCGCCAGCCCGAGGACGAGCCAGTTCATCAGTACTCCTTGCCCAGGTCGCGGGCCGTGCGGAGCGCGGCGGCGTACAGCTCGTCGTGCTCCGCGCGGCGGTGGGCGAGGGCCGGGTCGACGCGGGAGTTGGCCAGGTCGGCGGCGACGAACACGGCGTCCTCGACGGCGAAGTGACCGGCGAAGAAGTCGCGGAGGAAGCGCTCCTGGTGGTCGAAGCGGGCCTTCGGCGCGCCGGGGCCGTACGCGCCGCCGCGCGCCGTGGCGACCACGAAGCGCCGTCCGGCGAGTGACATCCGCGGGAAGGTCACCTGGTCGAGCCACGCCTTCAGCGACGACGGGACCGAGTAGTTGTACATCGGCGTCGCGATCAGGATGACGTCCGCCGCCACCAGCTCGGACAGCAGCGGCTCGACGACCGCCCACGCCTCGGCCTGCTCCGGCGTGCGGGCGGCCTCCTTGTAGCGGTCGATGTCGGTGATGCCGTGCGCGAGGACGTGGTCGCACAGCTCGGTCCACGCCTCGCCGATGTGCGGGACGGGCTCGGCCGCCAGGTCCCGGTGGACGTACGTCCCGCCGGGGTGGGCGGCCCGCCACGACCCGGCGAAGGCGTCGCCGATCTCGCGGCTGATCGAACGGCGCCGGGCGCTGGCGTCCAGGTGCAGCAGCGTGGCCATGAGCAGCCTCCTCATAACTGGACACTATGTCCGCTTGAAGTCGGCTCGACCGTAGCAACGATGTGGACACTTTGTCCACATCGCTACTAGAGTCGCCGTCATGGAGCCCCGTACCGACCCGCTCAGCGGACGTCCCGCGGGCCACCCGCCGCGCGAGCGCGCGGACGCGGCCCGCAACCGCGCCAAGGTGCTGGCCGCCGCCGCCGAGCTGTTCGCCTCCCGCGACCCGCGCGCCGTGACCATGGACGACATCGCCAAGGCCGCGGGCGTCGGGCGGGGCACGCTCTACCGCCGCTACCCCGACACCGTCTCGATCGCGCGGGCGCTCCTCGACGAGCACGAGCGCGCGATCCAGGAGCGCCTGCTGCGCGGCGACCCGCCGCTCGGCCCCGGCGCGCCCCCCGGCGACCGGCTGGCCGCCTTCTACGCCGCCATGGTCGAGCTGCTGGAAGACCACATCGCGCTCGTCCTCGGAGCGGAGCAGGGCGCGGCACGCTTCGCCGCCGGCGCCTACGGCTTCTGGCGCGCCCACGTCCGGATGCTGCTGACCGAGGCGGGAACCCCGGACCCGGCCGCCCTCACCGACGCCCTGCTCGCCCCGCTGGCCCCCGACGTCTACACCGAGCAACGCCGCCAGGGCCTGACCCCGCCCCAGATCACCGCGTCCCTGACCCACCTCGCCCACGCCGTGACCAGCCCCGCGCGCTCTCGCTGAGCCGCGGCGCGTCGCCGGGTCCTGTCCGTGTGAAGGGTTGCCGCACGGGCGGCGGAGTAGGGGTGACCGATCGCCCCAGCGAAGGACGAGGTGACGATGAGCCACACCCCCGCCGCCGCGGACCCGCTCCGCGACGACGCCGTGGGGATCGAGGCATCGTGGCATGAGCCTGAGCAGTTCGCTGAGATCTTCCACCGCCACTTCCCCGACGTCCACCGGTACGTCGCGGGACGGCTCGGCCCCGACGCCGCCGACGACATCGCCGCGGAGACGTTCCTGACGGCCTACCGGCGGCGCGACAGGTACGACCCGGCGCGCGGCGCCCTGCGGCCGTGGCTGTTCGGCATCGCCACCAACCTGGTGGCGACGCACCGGCGCGGCGAGGCCCGCTACTTGCGGACGCTCGCCAGAACGCCCGGCGCCGGTCCCCAGACGGGGCATGAGGAGCAGGTCGTGGCCCAGGTCAGCGCCGGTCTCGTGCGGGGCAGCCTCGCCGAGGCGCTCCGCGGCCTGTCGCCGGGGGACCGCGACGTGCTGCTGCTGGTCGCCCTCGGCGACTGCACCTATCCCGAGGTCGCCGAGGCGCTCGGCCTCAAGCCCGGAACGGTGGCCTCCCGGCTGAACCGGGCCCGCCGCAAGCTCCGTGACGCCCTGGGCGGGGTGGACCCCACGCTCATCACCGAGGAGTCAGACCGATGAACGAGATCGACCTGGTGCGCGAAGCCCTCGGGCGGCCGCGTCCCACCGAACAGGAGACCGCCGCGGCGCTCGCCCATGTGCAGCGGGACATCGCCGGCGGGGCCGCCCCCCGGCGCCCGCGCGGCCTCGCCGCTGGCAGGAAGCGCCTGTGGGCCGGCGGCTTCGGCCTCACCGCCGTCGCCGCGGCGGCGGCCGTCGCGGTGCCCGTCCTGGGGGCGTCGCCGGAGACCGGACCGCACCGATCGACCGCACCGCCCCCGGCCGCTCGGACGGTGCTGCTCGCAGCGGCGCGGAGCGCCGAACGGCACGACGACACGATGCGCGGGTACTGGCACGATACGAGCACCTCGCGCCTCTACTACCGGCTGCACGCGCCGACCGGCGACTACACCGTCGTCTGGGCGCGGCGCTTCGAAGGCTGGACGCCGAGCGGCCCCACCGGGCGCGACTGCGGCCGCCGGCAGGATCTCGGCACCCGCCCGGCCGGGCCCGCCGACCAGGCGGCCTGGCGCCGCGCGGGCTCCCCCGCCACCTTCGCGATCCCCATGGACCGCAAGGGGTTCGCGCCGATGACGCTCAAGCTGGCGGCGGGGGCGCCGACCACCGCCTGCCGGGCCCTCCCGCCCGACGGGGCGATCTTCTCGCTCGGCGGCAACGTCACCATGAAGGACCTGCGTGCGCTGCCCGCCGACCCGAACCGCCTCAAGCGGCTGCTCCTCGAGCGGTTCGGCAGGTCCGGCCGCGACACCGAGCCGCTGACCAGGAACAAGACCGGCGACTCCTGGATGTTCTCGGTCGCCCGCGACATCATCCTCACCATGCCGGTGACCCCACGGGTCCGCGCGGCCGCCTTCCGGATGATCGCCGACCTGCCGACCGTCCGGACGATCGGCTCGGTGCGGGACGCGGAGGGGCGCCAGGGCACGGCGGTCGCGATCGACGAGCACACCTCCGACGGGGACCTGGAGCACCGCCTGATCATCGACCAGGCGTCCGGGACCGCCCTGGCCTACGAGCAGCTCGTCCTCAAGCCGGCGGGCAGGAACGCGGGACGCGCACCGGGCTCGCCGATCAACTCGGTGGTGAACCTGGCGTCCGGCTGGACCGACACCGCCCCGCGCTGACCGGGGTCCCCAGGCGCCGACCGACGACCGGAGCGGATTCACGGAGACAGGCGGGCCCAGATCCACTTGCCGCCGTTCGGGTCCTGGGTCGCGCCGCAGCGGGTCGAGAGGGACTGGACGATGTGCAGGCCCCAGCCGCCGTTGTCGTCGAACGCCTCCGCGGAGAGGTCGAGGTCTTCGAGGGTGAGCCTCCGGAACGGCTTCGGGCGCGGCACGCCGAGGCCGGAGTCCCAGACGGCGATGACGACCCCCTGCGCGTCCCGGCTGAGCTGGAAGCGGATCTCCTTGTGCGGCGTCTCGCGCGCCGCGTTCGTGACGAGTTCGGAGACGATCAGCAGCGCATCGTCAAGAATGCGCGAATATCCCCATTTGCACATCCACGCATCCGCAAGAGTGCGCGCCAGCCCCACCGTGGCCGGCGTCGCGAGCATGGGAATGATCAAATCCCCCGCCGCCGTCATCACCATCGTCCCCACCCTCGCCAACGTTTTCGATTTCTTGTGGCAAGGATCACCCGATCGTTCTACGTTGTGCCTGTAGTCCCCCGATCCGGATACAGGAGAGAGCGATGCCGATCGTCCGCGACCCCCTCAACCCGAAGCTCTCCATGTGGCACTTCCTAGCCTTCTACCTGCGGTTTTGGCGAGAGAAGATGGGACTGTCACTCACCCAGTGCGGCGAGATAATGGGCGTGCAGCGCGGCACTGTATCCAACTTCGAGGCGGGGCGACGGCGGCCACAGGAAGACCACATGCGGGCACTCGATAAGCATTACGGAACCGGATGGCTATTTCAGCTTTTGCTCTGGTTCGCCCGAATGGCCCACGACCCGGACTGGGGCCGCCAACTCGTCAAGTACGAGGAAGAGGCCCACATCATCAGGACCTACCACGGCCAGGTGATCCCGCTCGCCCTCCAGACCGACGAGTACACCTGGGCCTACGTCCAATCGGGAACACCGAAGGACTTCGAGGCGGAGATGGCTGAGCGAGTTGCTCGCAAGAAGTCCTTCTTTGCGCGGGGAACCGATGTAGAGATGTGGGCCATCCTCGACGAGAGCGTGTTGGCTCGTGAGGTAGGCAGCCGTCAGGTGATGAAGAAGCAACTGGAGCACCTGCTGTGCATGACCGACCTACCGCAGGTCAGCCTGCGCATCATCCCGTTCAAGTCGGGCGCCCATCTCGGCGTCGACGGTGCCCTGCAGGTACTCAGCCTAGAGAGCCGCGACATCGCGTACTCGGGCGCGCAGAACGGAGGTCGCTTGATCGAGACGCCTGGCGAGGTCCGCGAACTGTCAGTTAAGTTCGATCGCATAGGCGCCGCGGCGGCCTCTCTCGAGGCCTCCCGCGACATCATCAAGCGGTACTTGGAGAGCTACCAATGATCGTGAAATGGCGCAAGAGTTCTTTCAGCGGCGGAGCGGACGACCAGCACTGCGTTGAGCTGGGACGTCTTGCGCCGGGGGTCGGCATCGGGGTCCGGGACTCGAAGAACCCCAACGGCGGGCACCTCACCCTCACCCCCACGCAGTTCACGGACATCATCGACCAGCTCAAGCGACACACGGAGCGCTGAGACCGTGCAGTGGCGCAAGAGCTCCTACAGCGGCGGCGCGAACGACGAACAGTGCGTTGAACTGGGACGCCTCTCGCCCGGCATCGGGGTCCGGGACTCAAAGAACCCCAACGGCGGGCACCTCACCCTCACCCCCACGCAGTTCACGGACATCATCGACCAGCTCAAGCGACACACGGAGCGCTGAGACCGTGCAGTGGCGCAAGAGTTCTTACACCGGCGGCGCGAACGACAACCAGTGCGTTGAGCTGGGACGTCTTGCACCGGGGGTCGGCATCGGGGTGCGGGACTCGAAGGACCCCGGCGGCGGGCACCTCACTCTCACGGTCGGCGAGTTCGCCGCCCTTCTGGCGCGCATCAAGCGCACCACGTCCCCCTGACCAGACCCCACGACACAGCTCCCCGGACGGCCCGGCGGCCCGGTCGCCGGGCCGTCCGCATCCCATCTACCAGCGCTTCGTGCACATCGCCTCCGATCCATCGAAGGACCCAGAGGTCACGCTCGTGAGCATCCTTACGACGCATCGCGCTCTGCTGGACCGTCTGCTGCCCGACGACCGACCGGACGGCCTTGCCGTACGTCAGGGGCAATTCCACATCGTGGTCATCGGCTCGGACCGCGTCGTCTGCCTGCCTCGCACCCGGGCGGCGGCCGCCCGGTTGCCCCAGCGGGCGGCCGCGCTGCACGCGCTCGCGGGCCTCGACCTCGGTTTCCGCACACCTGAGCCGCTGCTCCGGGGCGGCGCCCACGACACCAGCGAGACGCCGTTCCTGGTGCTCAGCCGCATTCCCGGGGAACCGCTGGAGGCCGACGCCCTCAACGATGCCCGCGTGCTCGACGCCGTGGCGGCGCAGTACGCCATGCTGCTGTCCGGTCTGGCCCGTGCGGGCACCGACGAGACGGTACGGGCCGTTCTACCCCAGGCATCAGAAGGCCGGTGGCGGCTGTTCGCGGAGAACGTCCGCGCGGAGCTGTTCCAGCTCATGTCCGACAGCGGGCGCCTACGGGCCGATCGGGAACTCACAGCGCTCGACGGCCTCCCCCACCTCACCCGAGCAGTGGTCCACGGCGACCTCGGTCCCGAGAACGTCCTGTGGGAGTGGACGCACGGGCTGCCGCACCTCTCCGGAGTGCTCGACTGGGACGATGTCGCACTCGGCGACCCGGCCGAGGACCTCGCGGCCATCGGTGCCGGCTACGGCCCTGAGCTCCTGGAGCGGGTGCTCGCTCTAGGCAGCAGGTCGAACCACGGACTCCGTACCCGCATCGCCGCGATCCGCGGCACGTTCGCATTGCAGCAAGCCCTCTACGCGCTCCGCGACGGCGACGAAGAGGAACTCGCGGACGGCCTGGCAGGCTACCGCTGAGGCGCGGCGCCCAGTGGTGCGGGGACCGGTGGCGCGGCGACCGATAGGATGCCGCCGCTTTCGTCACTTCCGCGCTACCCCCGGCCGGGAAGGCGAACGATGGACTGGGAGGCCGGTCATTCAGATTCCCATCCTGGCGCGGCGCCGCTGGTTCCTCGCGGTGCTCGTCCCGGTCATCGTCGTGGCGGCCGTCGTCGTCGGTTTCGCGGTCCGCGGCTCCTCCAGTGGCGCATCGGTCGAATTCGTGCTGGGAGCCGGTACTTCCGACAGCGGCGGCGGACCGCAGCGAAGGGTGCCCGGGGAAGTGCAGAGCATGACCGCGGACGAGCACGGGAACGTCGCCCTGTTCACGTTGGACTCCCAAGGCTTCGAACTCTGGACGGCCGATCCCGGCGGAGCCGTCGCGCGGGTGCGCGTCCCCGCTCTGGACCGGTTCGGCGCCGAGGCGTTGGGCCAGGCGGTTCAGGCGGCCGCCGCGCCGGACGGCAGTCTCTATCTGGCGCTCGACGCCGAGGGCCTGTGGAGGGTCACCAGGGACGGGCAGGCGACCAGGGTCGTCGCGACGGCGCGCGAGCGCCCCCTCACGGACCAAACGCCTGCGGAGCGGGTCCCGCCTCTGTCGGTGAACGGGGTGGCGGTCGCCGATGACGGGACCGTGTTCTTCAGCGACCGGCAGAACCAGCGCAATTCGCTCCTCGTCCACCGCCTGCGTTCGGGCCGGACGATCAGAGTCGCAGGCACTCCCCTAAATGCCACGCAAGAAGCCCCGAAAAAGGATCCGAATCTCCTGGATCCGAAGACCGGTGCTCCCGCCGAAGACACCTACATCCCCGAGGACGGCAACGCGCCGCTGGCGTGGAACAGCGGGAACCTGTACGTGCACACCGGTCGCGGAATCCTGAGAATCGCCACCGCGACGGAACGGATCTATCCCGTCGTCGGGTCCCGCGACACGGCCTCCCTCAAGCTTCCGGACGCACCGTTCAAGCCGTTCGGCAAGGCCATCAACGGATATGTCGACGCCCCGCGCGACGGCGACGACGAGCACGCATCGAGCATCGCCGTGGACCGGGCCACCGGCGGCCTCTACTACGGTGCCGGCGACCCCCGGCCCGGCAACGGCACGACCGGGATCTCCGCGAGATTCCGGTGGAGCGGCGACCTCACCAAGTCCCAGCGCGAGTTCCGCGACTCGCTGCGCAACGCTCAGCAGACCGTCTACCAGGTCGGCCGGAACGGCGACCTGTCCGCGGTCACCGCCGGAGCCGAAGCGCTCTCCACCGGGGACGGATACCTGTACCTCGCCGTCGACACCTGCCCATCCGGCGAGGCCAAGTGCGGCATCGCGAACGACCGGTCAGCGGTCATCCGGCTGCGCCTCCCCACGAAGGGCAAGTGACGGACCCACCGCACCCGGACGCCCGCGCCGCAACGGCCCTGCGCGTTCAGGTGCGGGGAGGGCGCGGTCCCCAGAACGGCCACGCCCATTCCGCGGGGTCGCCGAGGGAGGCGTCCGTCATGTCCAGGCCGACGCCGGTCAGCTCGGCGACGAGGAGCTCGGTCAGCGGCCCGAACTCCACGACGTCGCCGTAGCCCAGGTTCACCACGGGCCAGCGGTCCGGGTCCGGGCCGGTGGTGTCCCAGCACAGCGTGTCGCGTCCCTCGGTGCTGCCGCAGTAAAGCAGCCCGCCGGGCTCCGGATACCCCTTGTAGCGGCGATCGGGGTGCGCGGGATTGCGGCAGTTCTCGGCCCACTTCCGGTAATAGTGGCCGTACTCCGCGAGGTGTTCCGCGAGGCCGTCCGGGGCTTGGACGAAGATGCCGTTCACGGCGAACCGCCCGCCGGCGCCGTACACCTCGTATAGGCGCTTGTAGTCGGCGGGCAGCGCGGGGACGCCCAGCTCCTGCTCGATGGCCTCCCAGTCATAGCCGGCGTCACGGGCGGTGGCCGGACGGCCCGGCCCGATGATGGTCCGCAGCTGGGCCAGGGGATCCCGGACGCCGCCCCGGACGGGCTCGGCCGGTGCCGCGACCGGGTGCCCGGCACGCGTGAACGTGCGCTCGCGCGGGACGGGCGGCGGCGCGAGCACCGGCAGGTCGAGCCGGCCGTCGAGCCACTCGTCGAGGAACTCGGTGATGGTGAGGTTGAGCTGCTGCCGCCCGTGCCCGTCCAGCGCCACCAGCCATCGGGCGGGATCGTCGCCGAACGGCAGCCACCAGCACGTCTCCCCGCCGGTGAACACGCCCCAGAGCCTCGCCTCCGGATGCGGCGGCTCGTGCTCGCGCTGCTCGGCCTCCATGCCGAAACCGCCGTCGCCGCCCGGCACGAGGATCCGCAGCACGCCCGCCAGGGTTCCCGGGCCGGTCCGGGAGACCAGCGCGGCGTAGTCGTCTGGGCAGGAACCGCTCGGGATCTGCGGCTCCCGGCCGGGGCCGCCGCCGTCCGGGACGCTCCGGAAGGTCGCGGCCAGCCTCTCGCCCGCCTGCCGGAGACCGTCCGCGGCGGAAACATGATCG
Source organism: Actinomadura sp. RB99 (assembly GCF_014706005.1). Classification (NCBI taxonomy): domain Bacteria; kingdom Bacillati; phylum Actinomycetota; class Actinomycetes; order Streptosporangiales; family Thermomonosporaceae; genus Actinomadura; species Actinomadura sp. RB99. Next base: position 63,747 of record NZ_JABMCA010000009.1, read on the forward strand.
TTCACCCGCCGGACCCTACCGCTATCACATGGCCATCGGCGCGGCGGGCATTTTATCGCGGCGTTCCTCGAATTCCGGGGAAACACCGGTCCCGGCCCCCGCAATTACACCGGCGATAAAGGGCTGGCCGGATACGGACGAGATCCTTTCCAGGCGGTCATCGTCGCAATTCATACCCCGTGATAGATGTTCATTGGCCGATTGAACGGGGGCGGGTGCGTGGCGCTCGCGGCGCGCGAAATGGCGTGCGAAAAGATCAAGGAGTCTGGATGCCATTGTTCGGCAGACGCAAGGCCGCGCGGACCGGCACCGCCGCACCGCCGGACGCGGGCCCGCAGTGCCTCCGCCTGGACTCCGGGCGCCGCTTCCGCAGCGGGCTCGCGCTCGACGACGCCCTGCGCTCCCTCACCGCGACGGTGGAGTCCTACGGCGAGCGGCCCTACGAGCACATGCCGCTGGTCCACCAGCCCGGATTCGTGTGGCTGGGGCCGGACGAGCCCCCGGCCCGCGTCGTGGGCTTCCACGACACCGAGGACGATTTCGTGTTCGGCGCTTTCTGGAAGACGCCGGCGGGCACCGAGTCGGGGCTGTTCCCGCTCGGCGCCGGCCCCGACCGGCTCAACCGGATGAAGCTCCCCGGGATGTGGAAGCGGCGGGACCCGTCCCTGGCGTCCATCGGAACCCTTCCGCCCGGCATCGTCGGCCTGACGGCCCCGCGCCTCTCCCCCACCTACCTGGAGGACATCGTCCGCACGGCCGGTTTCCCGCCTTCCGAGGGGAACCTCGCCGTCCTCCATGAGCATGTGAGGACCCTGTTCCTCATCAAGGCGTCGCAATTCATCGGCATGCGGCAGCGGGCCGCCGCCGAGCGCTTCGCCGACGCCCACGAGGACGCGTCCGCCCAGCAGGTCCTCGACGGCCTCGCCTCGACGCTGCCCGTGGTGACGCCGTACATCCAGGCCCTCCCCGACCGGGTGCGCGGCCTCCTCCTCGAATCCGTGGACGAGGCGCAGAACCCCTGGCGCCGGATGCACCGCTGAGGCGTTCCTCGCCGGTCGGTCCACGCCGGTTGCCATGAGGGGGCGGGCGGGCCGTTACCGTGTTCGGCATGGTCGGAACGGGATTTGTGACAGACGGAGCGGTCGGCGACGGCATCGCCACGGTGGCGGACGACGGCACGGTGCTCGACACCTGGTTCCCCGAGCCGCGGCTCGCCGGGGAGGCCGGCAAGGGGACCCGCCGGCTGGACGCCGGCGAGGCGCGCGCGGTGTTCGGCGAGGACGTCGCGGTCGGGCGGGACGAGGCGCGGCGGGTCGAGACCGTCGCGGTGCGGACGGAGATCGGCAGCCTCGCCGACCCGCCCGTGGACGCGCACGACGTGTACCTGCGGCTGCACCTGCTGTCGGCGCGGCTGGTCCGCCCCCACCGGGTCAACCTGGAGGGGATCTTCGGCCTGCTCGCGACGGTGGTGTGGACGAGCGCCGGGCCGTGCGCGGTGGACGGCTTCGAGCGGGTCCGGACGGCGCTGCGGGCGCGGGGCCCGGTCACGGTGGACGGGGTCGACAAGTTCCCGCGGATGACCGACTACGTCGTGCCGTCCGGGGTGCGGATCGCCGACGCGTCGCGGGTCCGGCTCGGCGCGCACCTGGCGGCCGGCACCACGGTGATGCACGAGGGGTTCGTGAACTTCAACGCCGGGACGCTCGGCACGTCCATGATCGAGGGCCGGGTGTCCGCGGGCGTGGTGGTCGGCGCGGACTCCGACGTGGGCGGCGGGGCGTCGATCATGGGGACGCTGTCGGGCGGCGGCACGCAGGTCATCTCGGTCGGCGAGCGCTGCCTGCTGGGCGCCAACTCCGGCATCGGGATCTCGCTGGGCGACGACTGCGTCGTGGAGGCGGGCCTGTACGTGACGGCGGGCACCAAGGTGGCCCTGCCGGACGGCACCGCGGTCAAGGCCGCGGAGCTGTCCGGGCGGTCGGGGCTGCTGCTGCGCCGCAACTCCGGCACGGGCGCCGTGGAGGCGCTGCCCCGCAACGGCGCGAAGATCGCGCTGAACACCGACCTCCACACCAACAACTGAAGATCGCGTGCGGGCTCCCCCCTCTGGAGCCCGCACGCGACCTGCGGTTCCCGAATCAGGCTGAGCGGGCGGCGTCCGGGGGGTGCGCGCCCGTGGCGGCGGGGACGTCGTCCAGTCGCGGCACGCAGATCCGGCGCAGGTACCGGTTGAGCGCGGGGTGGACGGCTCCGCCGAGCGGGGCGACGAGGTGCAGGGCGCCCCTGGCGGCGGAGACGGTGAAGCGCGTCTTGGTCAGCAGCGCGGTGCCGTGCTGGTCGATCGCGTCGACCTCGCTGAGGTCGAGGACCAGGTTCAGGGGGCGTCCGGCCAGCACGGTCGTGGTGAGGATCTTCGCCTCGGCGGTCACGACGGTCTCGGCGACCAGCTGCCCCTTCATCATCAGGACGGTCGCGCCGTCGCGGGTGCCGGTCTCGAAGGCGAGGGCGGGGCGGGCGCGCGGCGCGGACTCCGCGCTTAGGGGCTCACCGGCGCAGTGATCCGGTGTGACCTGCGACGTGGCGGACTGCACGAGCATGGTGTAGCACCCTCCTCACGTGACGACGGCGTCGACTACTGATCCTGCTTGCCGCAAAGATGTTACAGGAAAAATTATTCGGCAAAACCCTGTCGTATCATGGCGGAGTGGCCGACACCTCCCGCACCGGCGGGGCGGGGCACCGCTCGAGCTCCGCCCGCGCTCGCCGCCGGGAGGAAGCACCGGACAGCGGAGGTCGCCGATGGAGGACGCCAGGACACGGCAGGACCGGAAGCCGTGGACGTTCCTGACCAACCACGCCCGGGTCCTGATCTGCATCGCCCGGGATCCCGACCTGCGCGTCCGCGACGTCGCGGACCAGATCGGGATCACCGAGCGGGCGGCGCAGCTGATCATCACGGACCTGGAGGAGGCGGGGTACCTCGTCCGGACCCGCGTCGGCCGCCGCAACACCTACACCATCAACGGCGACCGGCCGTTCCGGCACCCGGCCGAGTCCGACCACGACGTCCGGGACCTCATCGAGGTGTTCCTCGGCGAAGGCTCCTACGCCTGAGCGCCCCGATGCGTGGGCGCCGCGCCGTCAGCGGCGGCCGATGCGCACGCGGGACGGGTCCGGGCCGCCGAGCGTGAGGCGCCGCGTCGCGGGGGCGCCGGGCGCGGACGTCCACGGGTCGGCGCCGGCGGGGGCCTCCGGGACGTACTCGGGGAAGTCGCCGCTCATGACGTCGAGGGCGAGGCGGTGGCCGGCGCGGAGCCGGTAGGCGACGTGCTGGAGGTCGAGGACGGCCGTGCCGCGCGGCGCGTCCAGGCGGAGCTGGCCCTTGGCGATGAGGAACGCGGCGCCGCCGGGCTCCATGTCGAGGAGGCGGGCGTGCAGGTGCGCCCCGGCCGGTGCCGCGACGGCCAGCGCCACGGTCACGGCGCCCAGGAGGTCGGTGTCCTCGGCGCAGGCGGGGCCGGTGAAGCGGAGCACGTCGTCGCGGTCGCCGACGGCGCTCAGGTCCGACCGGTCGAAGAGCGCGGCGAAGGGGTTCGCGCCCTGCGAGGGGACGGGGTCGGACGGGTCATGCGTCCACGCGACGGTGCTCGGCTCGGGCGGCGGCTCGGCCGCGAGGCCCTCCGGGGTCAGGAAGTACTCGAATCCGGGGGCGTCGCGGGGCGGCCACGCCTCGCCGTCGCGCCAGTCGCCGTGGCAGATCTCGTAGCGGACGCGGGGCAGCGCTTCGAGGGAGCCGCCGAGGACGGCGTCGAAGAACTCGATCGCGGGGTCCAGGTAGCCGGGCAGCATCCGTTCCAGCGCGGCCGGATCGGCGGCGTGGTCGTCGGACGGGGCGACAGGCGCGTCCCGGAGGCGGTAGTTCTCGTGGTCGATGGCCTCCAGCCGAAGGCGCAGGTGGGAGGTCCAGTCAGGATGCCGCGACAGGGCCTCGACGTCATGCCAGGACCAGATGGCGCAGTTGTCGAACCAGCCGATCGTGTAGAGCGCGGGAACCGGCCGGCTTTCGAGCAGCGCCTTCACGGGAGGCGGGACGAACCGGGACGCGCCGGAGAACTCCGCGTCGAAGTTCGCCGAGCGCTTCCCGATCCGGTCGAAGAAGTCGTCGAAGGGCGCGCGGAGCGGGCGGCGCGTCCAGTCCGGCTCCCATTCGTAGCGGCCGGCGTCCACGTAGTGGGTGGCGAAGTACATCTTCCGGCTGGTCTGCTCCACGTCGCGGGTGCCGTCGCCGTAGTCCAGGACGGTGGACAGCTGGGATCCGGTGACGCGCGGCGCGATCGCCCGCAGGGCCGGATGACCGCTCATCGCGGCGGCGATGGCGGTGTACCCGTAGTAGGAGTCGCCCCACATCACCACGTCACCGTTGCACCACGGCCGTTCGGCGACCCATTGCAGGGTGTCGTGCCCGTCGTCGACCTCATGGACGGCGAACTCCGTCGCGCCCTCGGACCGGTACTTGCCCCGGACGTCCTGGACGACGGCGGTGTAGCCGCGCGCCGCGAAGTAGCGGCCGATCAGCGGCATGAAGCAGTAGGCGCCGTCCTTGTCGTACGGGAGCCGGACGAGGACGGCCGGTCCGGGCGACGGCGAGGCGGCGCGGTAGACGTCGGCGGCCAGCCGGACGCCGTCCCGCATGGGGATCATGGCCTGGTCGGCGTCGGCGGGCACGGCGGCGGGGCCGACCCGTTCGATGTTCAGCACGTGTTCTCCGTGGTTCGGGTTGTCCCGGGGGACCCGGGTCGCCTCAGCGGGCCTGGTCGAGGGCGCGGCGGTCGCGGCCACGCGGTCGAGGTCCCAGCCGGGCGCGGGGATCGAGTCGAGCAGGAGGCGGGTGTAGGGGTGCCGCGGGTCGCGCAGGATCGTCTCGGTGGCGCCGCGCTCGACGATGCGGCCGTGCCGCATCACGACGGCGGTGTCGGTGATGTGGCGGACGACGGCGAGGTCGTGCGAGACGAACACGTAGGCGATGCCGGTGTCGCGGCGCAGTTCGTCCAGCAGGGTGAGAATCTGCGCCTGGATGGACACGTCGAGCGCGGCGACCGCCTCGTCCAGGACCAGCACGCGCGGCCGGATGCCGAGCGCGCGGGCGATCGCGGCGCGCTGCCGCTGCCCGCCGGACAGGTCGCGGGGCAGCGACCCGCCGGCGCGCGCGCTGAGCCCGACCTGGTCGAGCAGTTCGGCGACGCGGTCCCGGCGGTCCTTCGCGGTGCCGGGCAGGTGCAGCCGCATCGGCTCGGCGACGGACTCGGCGATGGTCTGGCGCGGGTCGAACGACCCGTACGGGTCCTGGAAGATCATCTGGAGGAGGCGGGCGCGGCGGAGCCGGTCGCGCCGGGACCGTCCGGTGACGGGCTCGCCGGCGAGCAGCACGGTCCCGGACGTCGGCGCGTCGAGCCCGGCGAGGATCCGGGCGGTGGTCGTCTTGCCGGACCCGGACTCGCCGACGATCCCGAGGGACGCGCCGGGCATCAGCTCGAAGCCGACACCGTCGACGGCGGTGACCGTCCCGAACCTCTTGACCAGCGACGACACGCTCAGCACCGGCTCGCCGGGCCGCGCCGGCTCGGCGGCCTCGTCCGCGGACGTCACGGCGTCACCTCCTCGGGGCGGACGCACGCGACGGCGGACGTCCCGTGCGCGCGGACGGCGGGCACCGACGCGGCGCAGTCGTCGGCCGCCAGCGGGCAGCGGTCCCGGAACGCGCACCCGGACGGCGCCTCGGCGAGCGAGCGGGGCCGTCCCCGGATCGCCCTGATCTCCGTCCGGTCGCCGTGCACGGACGGGCTCGCCTCCAGCAGCGCCCGCGTGTACGGGTGCGCGGGCGACGAGAACAGCGCGGCGCCCGCGGCCTCCTCGACGATCCGCCCCGCGTACATGACGTAGACGCGGTCGCAGATGGCGGCGGCGAGGTCGAGGTCGTGGGTGACGAACAGCATCCCGGTGCCGCGGGTGCGCTGCATCTCCCTGAGCAGCGCGATGACCTCGGCCTGCGTGGTGACGTCGAGCGCGGTCGTGGGCTCGTCGGCGAGCAGCAGCTCGGGCCCGGTGGACAGCGCCCCGGCGATGACGACGCGCTGCAGCATGCCGCCGGAGAACTCGTGCGGGTGGCGCCGCAGCGCGCCGCGCGGGTCCCGGATGCCGACCTGCTCCAGCAGCTCCAGGGCGGTCGCGGCGGCCTCGCGGGCGGGCACGCCGCGGGCCCGCAGCCCCTCGGTGAGGTAGTCGCCGACGCGGCGCACCGGATTGATCGCGGCGCGCGGGTCCTGGAAGATCATCGACGCGCGGGCGCGGCGCAGGTCGCGCAGCGCGGCCCGGCCGGCGGCGAGCACGTCGACGCCCGCGGCGGCGACCGACCCGGTGGCGCGGGCGCCGCGCGGGAACATGCCGAGCGCGGCGCGGGCCGTCAGCGACTTGCCCGACCCCGACTCGCCGACCAGCCCGACCGTCTCGCCCCGCCCCACCCGGACGGTCACGCCGTCCAGCAGCGGGACCGCGTCCTCTCCGGCGCCGATGCCGAGGCTCAGCCCGGCGATGCGGAGCGCGTCCCGGCGGGCGGCCGCCTGCTCCGGCGCGGTGTCCTTGTCCTGCACGGTCACGTCCCCTCGCTCCCTCTCCTCGCGATGGACCCGCCGATGTGCTCGCCCAGCACGTTCACGCTGACGACGGTGAGCAGCACGGCGAGGCCGGGGATCAGCCCGCTCCACGGCGAGCCCTGGAGGATCGCGCTCTGCGCCTGGCTGATCATCGAGCCCCAGTCGGCGGCGGGCGGGCGGGCGCCGAGCCCCAGGTAGGACAGCGACGCCAAGTCGACCATCGCGTAGCCGAACGACAGCGCGCTCTGCGCGAGCAGCACCGGCAGCATGTTCGGCAGCAGGTGCCGGACGGTCGTCCGCAGCTCCCCGAAGCCCATGGCGCGGTAGCTCTCCATGTACGGGCGGGCGCCCTCCTGGAGCGCGACGCTCCGCACGACGCGGCCGAGGAACGGGGTGTAGCTGACGGCCAGCGCGCAGATCGGAGCGGTCAGCCCGGGCCCGAACACCGCGACGACCAGCATCGCGAGCAGCAGGCTCGGGAACGAGAACACGATGTCCATCGCGCGGGACAGCACGGCGTCCACCCAGCCGCCGGCGCGGGCGGCCAGCAGCCCCGCCGCCGTCCCGAGGACACCGGACAGCACCACCACGCCGAGCGGCGCGAGCAGCGACAGCCGCGCCCCGTACATCAGCCGGGACAGCACGTCGCGGCCGGTGGAGTCGGTGCCGAGCAGGTGCCCGGCCGTGCCGGGCGGCGCGAGCGAGTCCAGCAGGCTCGTGGCGTTCGGGGAGTGCGGCGCGAGCAGCGGGGCGAGCGCGCCGGTGACGGCGGCGACCAGCAGGAACGCGACCGCGAACGAGACGCCGAGCGGGCGGCGGCGGCGCCGTCCCGCGCCGCGCGCCCGCAGCGCGGGGATCGTCAGGGTCATCGGCGCGGCCCTCCCGTCGCCACCCGCGGGTCGATGAACGGCAGCGCCAGGTCGACCAGCGTGTTCACGGCGACGAACAGCAGCACCCCGAGCATCGAGACGCCCTGCACGACCGGGAAGTCCCGCCGCGACACGGACGTGACGAGCAGCGAGCCGACGCCGTCCAGCCCGAACGCGGTCTCGATGACGGCGGTGCCGACGAACAGGCTGGCGACCAGCACCCCGATGACGGTGAGCAGCGGCCCGAGCGCGTTGCGGACGACGTGCCGGCGGATCAGCGCGGCGCCGTCCACGCCGCGGCTGCGCGCGGCCTGCACGTGCTCGCGGCCCAGCTCGTCGGCGAACGCGGCGTTCCCGACGCGGGCGAGGACGCCGAACGCGGCGATCGCCATCGCGGTCGCGGGCAGCGTCAGGTGCCAGAGCCGGTCGGTGAGGCCGGCGCCCGCGCCGGTGGACGGGAACCAGCCGAGCCCGACGGCGAACACCGACAGCAGCACGATCGCCGCGACGAACGGGGGCGTCGCGGTGGTGACGGACGCGGCGACCGCCGCGATCCGGTCGGTCGGCCCGCCCTTGACCGCCGACACCAGCGCCACGCCCGCGCCGACGGCGACGGCGAGCACCGCCGAGTACGCGATGAGCAGGCCGGACACCCCGAGCCGGCTCCCGATCAGCGACGTCACGCTGGTCTGGTAGGTCAACGACCTTCCGAGGTCCAGGTGGAGCGCGTCGCCGATCCACGCGAGGTACCCCTGCGCGAACCCCTTGTCGAGCCCGTAGGCGTGCCGGAGGGCGTCGATCTGACCGGGGGTGAGGCGCCGCCCGGACGTCACCGCCAGCACCGGGTCGCCGGGGACGAGCCGCAGCGCCCCGTAGATGAGGACCGACGCGACCAGGACCGTCAGGACCGCGCCGAGCGCGCGCCTCCCGATCCAGGGCGCGAGGGCGCGGGCGGTCATCCCTTGCCGCCGAGCGTCGTCGCCCACGGCACGTACAGGTAGTTCTGCCGCGGGACGAGCCCGGTCAGATTCGACTTGTAGTAGACGTTGACGTACTGCGTCGCGATCGGGATGTTCACCAGGTCGTGCGCCATGATCGCTTGCGCCTTGGCCACCTCGCGGGCGCGGGCCGCCGGGTCGGCGGTCGCGATGGCCGTTCGGATCGCGGTGTCGTACTCCTTGTCGCTGTAGCCGGCGAAGTTGTAGAAGTCGCCGGTCGTGAAGAACTGGTAGTACGTCAGCGGCTCGGGGAAGTCGAGGTAGCCGCTCGACAGGAACAGGTCGACGCCCGCGCGGGCCTGCGGCGAGGCGAACATCGCGCCGTACTGCTCGGCGGTGAGCGGCTTCAGCTGGATGTGCATGCCGGCCTGCGAGGCGGCGTCGGCGATCACGGTGGCGGTCCGCGTCTCCTCGTCGATCGCCGTCGTGTAGGCGAGGACGATCTTCTGCTTGGCCTTCGCCGACCCGGCGACGAGCTTCTTGGCCTTCTCCAGGTCCTGTGCGGGCTCCGGCAGCGCGTTGTACGCCTGCTGGTAGACGCCCTTGCCGTAGCCCCACGCCGCCGGCGGGACCAGCGCCCGCAGCGGCTGCGCCGCGCCCTGGTAGACCGACTTGATGATGCCCTTGTAGTCAATCAGCGCCTGCACGGCCTGCCGCGTCGCCGGGTCCGACAGCGCGCCCTTCTGGTTCAGGACGGACAGGAACGTCGGCGACAGGCTCTGCCCGAACAGCAGATTCCCCTTGCCCTTCAGCCGGACGTGCGCGGCGCGCGGGACGCTGAACTGGCCGTCCACGTCGCCGCTGTCCAGCGCGGCCGTCTGCGCGGACGGGTCGGTGATGAAGGTGAACCTGAGGTTCTTCACCTTGGGCTTCACCTGGGCGTTCCACCAGCCGTCGTTGCGGGTGAGGGTGATGTTCTGGCCCTGCGTCCAGCCCGCGAGCTTGTAGGGGCCGGTGCACATCACGCCGTGCCCGGCCGTCCCGAAGTCCTTGCCCGCGGACTCCGCGAACGCCTTCTCGACGACGTCGAACGCGGGCGTGGCGAAGAAGTTCGGGACGAGGACGTCCGGCTGCTTCAGCTTGATGGTGACCTCGTGGTCGCCGGTGGGCTCGATGCTCCGGAGCCGCTCCGCCCAGCCGATCCAGGACGAGCCGAGCTTCGGGTCGAGGATCCGCTTGACGCTGTAGACGACGTCGTCGGGCGTGACGGGCCTGCCGTCCCAGAACCGCACGCCCTCGCGCAGGTGGATCACGTACGTGAGGTCGTCGGGGTGGTCGACGGACGTGGCGAGCGCGGGCCGCCGCTCGTAGTCCGGGCCGAAGGTGAACAGCCCCTCGCACATGTTCGCGAGCGGGGTGCTGACGGACTCGATCGCGGACTGCGCCGGGTCGAGCGTGGGCGGCTCGCCGGGCGGCAGGTTCCAGGTGACGGTGTCGACGTCCCGGGCCGGGGCCGGGACGGAGGTGGTGAGGTCCGGGGCGGCCGCCGCCGCGGACCCGCCGCCGTCCGCGCACGCGGCGAGGGTGCAGGAGCCGGCGAGGATCGCGGTGATCGCGGCCAGGCGTGAACGTGTCATGGCGTGGACCCTTCGAGTGGTGGACGGGCCGTGACCGGGGAGGATTCGCAGCGTGATGCGTTCCGGAGTTGATTGTCAATACTGCAAAACAAAACGGGAGGAGGTCGGGCCGGGCGCATCCCCCGGCCTCGTATGAGGGATCAGCGCGCTACGCTGAGGCGCGGGTTGAGCATCGGTTCTGCAGAACTATCGAAGGCAAAAAAAAGGGGGACCGTTGGGACGGCCAAGCCTCGCCGCCGAGCGGCGCGAGCAGATCCTGCGGGCCGCCGCCCGGTCGGTCGCCCGGTACGGGCTGGCGGGCAGCACGCAGGAGCGGATCGCCGCGGCGGCCGGGATGAGCCGCTCGCACGTCCGGCACTACGCGGGCAACCGCGACGAGCTCATCGACGCCCTGTGGGACCACGTCATCACCCCGTACTTCGCCTCGATGCGGGCCGCGCTGAACGACCGGGAACCGGCCGCGCGGCTGCCCGCGCTGGTGGACTACCTGTTCGGCCCGCAGATGGCGCGCAACGAGGACGACCTCGTCATCGAGGCGCTGATCAGCGGCGCGATGCACGACGTCCGGCTCCGCGGCCGGATCTACGACAGCTACGGCCGGCTCGAACGCGAGATCGCCGGGACGATCCGCGACGCCGTCCCGGGCTGCGGCCCCGCGGAGAGCCTGCAGCTCGCCTACGCGCTGATCTGCATGGCGTTCGGGCACTCGACCCTCGCGCCGCTGCCCTTCCCCGCGACCCGCCAGGCGGGGATGAAGGCCCTGGCCGCGCAGCTCCTCGCGGCCCTGGAGGCCCGGCACCGGCCCGCGGGCACGGCCGGCACCGGAACGCCCGAGCCGGAACCGGCCGGCGACACGGGGGCGCGTGGCTGAGCGGGCGCCCCCGCGGCCCGCCCTCGCGTCGAGGTCCATCAGCGCGCTCCCTCATTACGGTCCGGTGGCTCGTCACGGTCCGGTGGCTCGTCACGGTCCGGTGGTCAGCATCCGGACGAGCCGGTCGACGAGCGGGGCCATCCGCTCGCTGTTCCAGCGCTCGGGCGCCTCCAGGCTGGAGACGTAGAAGCCGCGGAACACCAGGTGCAGGACGTCGGCGGCGAACGCGGCGTCGGCGGCGCCCGCGTCCCGCGCGGCGTCGACGAGCCCGTCCAGGTTCTGGCGCGCGTCGTCCCGGATGAGCTGGAGCGCCTCCGACCCCCGGCCGCTGCGGCCGAGGATCTCCAGGAACAGCCGGCGGAGCACCTCGTCGTTGCCGGTGGTCGAGCACGCCCAGCGGGCCAGGACCGCCAGCCGCCCGGGTGCGGGGGTGCCTTCGAGGGCCTGGTCCAGCTCGGCGTCCCAGTCCCGCATGGCGTGCTCTATCGCGTTGCGCAGCAGCGCCTCCCTGGTGGGCAGGTAGTTGGTGACGAGCGTCGTCGAGCCGCCGATCCGCTTGGCGACGGCCCGGATGGACACGCCGTCGAGACCGTCCGCCGCCACGATGTCCAGGGTGGCGTCGGCGATGGTCGCGAGGCGCTGGTCGATATCGATCTCCACCGGCATGCCCGCAGGGTAACGCCGGAGATCGCGTCATACAACACCGTTGTACATCAGCGTTGCATCACATACGCTCCTCGCCATCGCCGGTGCGCTCCGGCCCACGTGACGCCCCCAGCAGCCCGAGGAGCAGGCATGGAACTGTGGCAGTTGCCGGTGACCGAGGTCGCCGCGCTGATCCGCGAGCAGCGGGTCTCGGCCGTCGAGGTGGCGGAGTCCTGCCTGGCCCGGGTCGAGGCGGTGAACCCCGAGCTGAACGCGCTCGCCGACGTCCGCCCCGAGGAGACCCTCGCCGACGCGCGCCGCGCGGACGCCGCCGTCGCCGCGGGCGAGGAGCTCGGCCCGCTGCACGGCGTCCCCGTCTCCACGAAGATCAACACGCCGCAGCGCGGCGCGCTGATGAGCCACGGCGTCGCCGCCATGGCCGGGATGAGGGCCGCGCACGACGACGCGTCCATCGCCGCGCTCCGCGCCGCCGGCGCCGTCTTCCTCGGCCGCAGCAACGCGCCCGCGTTCTCCGTGCGCTGGTTCACCGAGAACGAGCCGCACGGCCGCACCCTCAACCCGTGGAGCGCCGCGCACACCCCCGGCGGGTCCAGCGGCGGCGCCGCCGGCTCGCTCGCCGCCGGGATGACGCCGCTCGCGCAGGGCAACGACATCGGCGGCTCGATCCGCTTCCCCGCCGGCTGCTGCGGCGTGGTCGGCGTCCGCCCGACCGTCGGGCTCGTCTCCAACTGGATCGCCCCCGAGGACACCGGACCCGAGCCGCCCCTCACCGTCCAGGCGTGGGCCGTGCAGGGTCCGATGGCCCGCACCGTCGCCGACGCGCGGCTCGCCCTGCACGCCATGGCGGGCGCCGACCTGCGCGACCCGTTCGGCGTCCCGGCCCTGCCCGCCCCCGCCGCTCCCCCGGCCGGCCCGGTCCGCGTCGGGGTCGTCCGGGACGTCGGCATCGCCAAGCCGCACCCCGCCGTCGACGCGGCGGTGACCGAGGCGGCGCGTTGGCTCGCGGACGCCGGGTACGAGGTCGAGGAGATCGAGCTGCCGCTGCTCGCCGAGGCCGCGCGGCTCTGGTCGCTGCTGCTGTTCGAGGACCTGCGCCCCGGCCTGCCCGGCATGCTGGAGATGGCCGACGAGCCGCTCCGCGTCCACATGCGGTACGCGTTCGAGCACGCCGCCGGGCTGTGGGGCGAGGAGCCCGGCCTCCCCGCCTACCTCGGCGGCTGGGCCCGCCGCGCGACGCTGATCACCCGGCTCCAGGAGATGCTCGGCACCGGCATGCTGCTACTGACCCCGGTCTCCGCCGAGCCGCCCTTCGAGCAGGACGCCGACATCCTCGACCCGGACCGCGGCCGGAGCATCGTCGACGCGCAGTGGCCCATGACGTCCCTGCCCGTCCTCGGTTTCCCGGGCGTCTCGGTGCCGGCGGCGGTCGCGGACGGCCTGCCGATCGGCGTCCAGCTGATCGGCGGCCGGTTCGCCGAGGACCTCGTCCTCGACGCGGCGCAGGCGGTCGAGGACCGCGCGCCCCGCATCGCCCCGCCCGCCTTCTCCTGATCCGTCCCGCTCCGGCCGGTGGCGTCCCCTGATGCGGGGATCCGCCCGCCGCCCGCGCGGCGGCCTGCGATGATGCGGGCCATGAGCAGGAAGAGCACGGCCGGGCCGGACCTCGACGACATCTCCTGGCAGATCATCGAGCAGCTGCAGGAGGACGGCCGGCGCTCCTACGGGGCGATCGCCAAGGTGGTCGGCCTGTCGGAGGCGGCCGTCCGGCAGCGGGTGCAGCGGCTCACCGAGTCCGGCGTGATGCAGATCGTCGCCGTCACCGACCCGCTGCTGGTCGGCGGGCACCGGCAGGCGATGGTCGGGGTCCGGGTCTCCGGCCCCCTCGAACCCGTCGCGTCCGCGCTGTCGGACATGCCGGAGACGATCTACGTCGTGCTGTGCGCGGGCGGCTTCGACATCCTCTGCGAGATCGTCTGCGACGACGACGCGCACCTCGCGGAGGTGCTGGCGTCCCGCATCCGCTCCATCCCCGGGGTCGCGGGCACCGAGACGTTCGTGTACCTCCAGCTGCGCAAGGAGAGCTACCGCTGGGGCGCGCACTGACCACTAAATCAGTAGCCGCACTCGATCATCACAACTCGATTAGTGAAATCTTGCCTGTAAGCCGCTAAATTAGTGGCATGCCCCAGGCCATCGCCGCTGATCCCGCACGCGCGCTCGTGCACGCCGAACCCGTCCCCTTCTGGCTGGACGACCCCGCGCGCCCCGCGGCCCTCCCCGCCCTCGCCGGCGAGGAGCACGCCGACCTCGCCGTGGTCGGCGGCGGCTACTGCGGCCTCTGGACGGCCCTGCTCGCCAAGGAGCGCGACCCCGGCCGCGACGTCGTCCTCGTCGAGGCCCGCGAGGCCGGCTGGGCCGCGTCCGGGCGCAACGGCGGGTTCTGCTCGTCCAGCCTCACCCACGGCTTCGGCAACGGCCTCGCCCGCTGGCCCGGCGAGATCGCCGAACTCGAACGGCTCGGCATGCGCAACCTCGACGAGATCGAGGACGCGCTGCGCCGGCACGGCATCGGCTGCGACTGGGAGCGCACCGGCGAGCTCAACGTCGCCACCCGCCCCCACCAGGTCCTGGAGCTGCGCGAGGAGGCCGAGGCCATGCGCCGCCACGGCCTGTCCCCCGAGTTCCTCGACACCGAGCGGGTCAGGGCCGAGGTCGCCTCCCCCACCTACCTCGCCGGCCTCCTCGACCGCGACGGCACCGCCCTCGTCAACCCGGCCCGGCTCGCCTGGGGCCTGCGCGACGCGTGCCTCCGGCTCGGCGTCCGCATCTACGAGCGCACCCCCGCCACCTCCCTCGCCGCGCGCGGCCCGGGCATGGTCGTCACCACCGCCTACGGCCGCGTCGCCGCCCGCCGCGTCGCCCTCGCCACCAACGCGTTCCCCTCGCTCGTCCACCGGGTCCGCCCGTACGTCGTCCCCGTCTACGACTACGCGATGGTCACCGAACCGCTGACCGACGCGCAGCTCGGCGCCATCGGCTGGCGGAACCGGCACGGCATGGCCGACTCGGGCAGCCGGTTCCACTACTACCGGCTGACCGCCGACAACCGGATCCTGTGGGGCGGCTACGACGCCGTCTACCACTACGGCTCCCGGATGTCGGCGGACCTCGACCAGCGCCCCGACACCTTCCGCGTCCTCGCCGGCAACTTCTTCCGCACGTTCCCGCAGCTCGAAGACGTCCGGTTCACCCACACCTGGGGCGGCGCCATCGACACCTGCACCCGGTTCTCCGCGTTCTTCGGCACCGCCGCGCAGGGCCGCGCGGCCTACGCGCTCGGCTTCACCGGCCTCGGCGTCGGCGCGACCCGCTTCGCCGCCCAGGTGATCCTCGACCGGCTCGACGGCCTGGACACGCCGCGCACCCGGCTCGCGATGGTGCGCACCAAGCCCGTCCCGTTCCCGCCCGAACCCCTGCGCTGGCTCGGCATCGAGCTGACCCGCCGCTCCATGGCGCGCGCCGACGTCAACGGCGGCCGGCGCAACCTGTGGCTCCGCGCCATGGACACCCTCGGCCTCGGCTTCGACAGCTGACCTCGCCCGCCGATCCCGTCGGCGCGGCGGGTCAGCGGTCGGGGAGCCAGTTGCCGTGGAAGCCGGGCGGGACGCGGACGGGGAGGTGCACGACTGCGACCGGCGAGCCGGTGAAGTCCTGCGCGGAGAGGATGACGAGGTCGGTGGCGGCGCGGTCGGTGTCGTAGGCGAGGACCATCAGGTAGCCGTCGTCCTCGGCGGCGTCGGCCGCGGACGGGACGAAGACGGCCTCGCCGACCACCGCGTCCGCGGGGAAACGGCGGATGTCGGTACGTCCGGTCCGGAAGTCGTGCTTGAGGAGGCCGTCGCCGACGAGCTCGCCGGGCGACGACTCCGAGGCGACGGTGTAGCCGTAGCGGTGCGGCCGGGACGTCAGCCGCTCGTCGACGCGGGGGAACTCCTGGGCGCGGTCGTCGAGGGTCCGCTGCGCGACGGTCCCGGCGGCCGGGTCGATGGTCCAGCGGTCCAGGACCGGCGGCGGGTTGCCCTCCAGGCGGCCGTCCCGCAGGAAGCTGGGGAACTTCGCCAGGTCGAGCACGATCCGGTCGCCGTCGTCGTAGGCGTTCATGGTGTGGAACACCCAGCACGGCTCGACGTCGATCCACCGCACGTCGGACGCGTCGGCGGTGCGGGGCAGCAGCCCGATCCTCGCCGGGTGCGCCTCGTTCCAGGCGTAGGGGAGGGTGGCGCCCTCGGCGGCCAGCGGCATGGAGAACGTGACGGGCAGGTCGTAGACGATCACGTACTTCTCCGTGAGCGCCAGGTCGTGCACCATCGGACCGTCGGAGACGGGGATCTCCACCGAGCGGGTGACGAGCCCGGTGGCGCTCAGCACCGTGTACTGGAGGTGCTCCCAGCCGAAGTAGTAGGCGATCGCGTGGAGCTCGCCGGTGGCGGGGTCCTTCTTGGTGTGCGCGGTGTAACCGCCCTTGAGGGTGCCGCCGAAGTCGCAAGGGCCGAGGGTGGTGAGGTCGTGGCCCAGCTCGTACGGCCGGAACCCGCCCTCGATCAGCGCGAACGTGCGGCCCGCGTGCCCGATCACGTTGGTGTTCGGGGCGAAGTCGAAGTCGTCGAAGACCGGCCCCTCCGGCCACTGCTCGCCGAGCCCGGCGGCCACCCGCCGGGACCGCACCCAGCGGTTGCGGTACCACTCGGCGCGGCCGTCGCGCAGCCGCACGCCGTGGACCATGCCGTCGCCGAGGAACCAGTGGTAGGACTCGGGGTCCTCCAGCCCGAGCGGGTTCGGGCCGATGCGCAGGTAGCGGCCGTTGAGCTCGGCGGGGACGCGCCCGGTGACGGGCACGTCGTGGGCGGTGGTCTCCTCGGTGACGGGGGCGTAGGGGCCTTCCAGGAACGGGCTGGGCATCAGGGGCCTCGTCTCTCGGGTGCGGAAGGGGTGCGGAACAGGCCGGCTCCCATGGCGAGGAGGGTGGCCTCGAAGACCTCGGCGGCGTCGGCGGGGAGGTGGCCGGCGAGTTCGAGGCTGACCACGCCGTGGATGGCGGCCCAGAGCGACGCGGCGACATGGCGCGGATCGCCGCCGGTCAGCAGACCGGCGGCGGCGCAGCCGGCCACGGCGTCCTGCAGGATCGTGAAGGTCTCCGCGGCCTGGACCAGGGCCTCGTCGCTCGGCCGGAAGCCGGGGATGGGCTCGCCGAACATCAACCGGTAGTAGTTGCGCTCGGCGAGGGCGTTGTCCCGGTAGGCGCGTCCCAGGTCGATGAGGTGCTCCAGCGGGTCGGACCGCTCCGGCACCGCCGCGAGCCGCCGCCGGAACCGCTCGAACGCCTCCACGTACAGGGCTTCGATCAGCCCCGCCTTGCTCTCGAACATCCGGTACAGGACGGTCGTGGAGCAGCCGACGTCGGCGGCGATCCGGCGCAGCGCCAGCGCCCCCGGTCCCTCTTCGGCCAGCAGGCGGCTGGCGGCGTCCAGCAGCGATGTGCGGATCGCCTCGTCCCCCTGCCGCTGGGCCAGTTCGTACGCGCTCGACGCCATACCGTCCTCGATAACAACGTTTTTGGTCAGTAACGCTGTTATCGCACGACGGGCAAGCCCCGTCAACCCCCCGATCTCCGGGGACGGGCGGCCGCCGCCGCACCCGGCAGAATGGGCGCGTGCCCGAGAACCCCCCGGAACCGATGCAGCACCACCTGCGCGGACTGCCCGCCGGCTCCCCCGAGGAAGCCCTCGACTGCGCAGGTGACCTCCGCCTCAACGGTCTCGCGCCCGTCATCCGGGTGCCGGTGGGACTCGTCGTCCTCGTCGGCCCACCGGCCTCGGGCAAGACCAGCTTCGTTCAGGCACTGATCGCGCGCGGGCAGATCGACGCGGACGCCGTGGTGTCCAGCGACGAGATCCGCGCGGAGCTTTTCGGCGCCTCACCCGCACAAGCGGAATCCGACGCGGCGGACGCACGGATCTTCGAGGAACGCGACCGCAGGATCGTCGCCAGGCTCGCCGCCGGGCACAGCGCGGTCGCCGAGTCGACGAACGTCACGCCGCGGGCACGCGCACGGCTCATCGCCATCGCCAGGCGCTTCAACGCCCCGGTGACCATGCTGCGATTCGACCCGGACGTCACCGACCTCCTCCGGCAGTACACCGAGCGAGGCCGCACGGACCTCTCCGCCGCGGACATCCGTGACTACGCCGTCATCATGGCCCGGGACGCCGGTGCCGACCAGCTCCGCGCCGAGGGCGCGACCAGCGTCCACGACGTCCCCGGACGCCGCCAAGCGGTCACTCCCGCCGAAGCCGCCGCGCACTTCTCCTTCGCCTGACACAGCCGGCGTGTCCACACCTGCCTTCCGTCACCCCTCCACGAACCCACGCAGAGCGCCACCAGCCTGCGGCGCCGCGAAGCGGCCGGGCATCGACCGCGGGGCGACCGGGGCCAGGACGCGGAGGCGCACGGCGGGGGTGTCGCCCGCCGTGCGCCTCGCGAGAAGGTCAGCCTTCGATGCGGTGTTGGGTCCAGAAGGACGTGAGGTCGGTGGTGGTGGCCGCCTGGGCGGCCTTCTTGAACTCGGCGGTCGTGGAGATGCCGTACCAGTGGCCTGCGGCGTAGGTCTTGAGCAGGTTCGCCATGGCGGAGTCACCGATCACGCGCTGCAGGTCGTGCAGGGCGCACTTGCCGTAGTCGTAGACGACGGTGGAGTAGCGGGACGAGTGCGCGTCCCAGTACGCCATCGAGTTGGTGATCTTCTCGTCGGACGACGCCCACGACACGCTGTTCCAGCAGCCCGCGCCGCTGATCCCGCGGTACAGGTCGGTCGCGTAGTCGGCGAACGCCTCGTCCAGCCACGGATGGTTGTACTCGTCGTCGCCGACGATCCCGTACCACCACTGGTGCGCCAGCTCGTGCGGCAGCGCCACGGTGCTGACCAGGTCGAGGACGAAGCCCGGGTACTCCATGCCGCCGAACCAGAAGTTGTTGTCGAGGATCGCGTCGACCTCACCGTACGGGTAGGCGCCGAAGCGGCCGGAGTGGGCGTCGATCGCGCTGGTCGCGAGCGACAGCATCTGCTGGGCGCTGGACTGGCTGATGCCGCTCACCCAGTACATGTTCACCTTGACGCCGTTCGGCGAGGTGGCGGAGAGCTTGGAGAACGGGCCGGCGCCCCAGGCGAACTCGCGGACGTGCGACGCGGTCGCGGTCGTGACCGTCCGGCCGGACGAGCCGGGGGTGTCGACGGACGTGCCCGTCGCGGGGACGGACAGCGAGGTCGGGTGGTCGAGCGTCACCTTGTAGTCGCTCGCCAGGCCGTAGAACGACTCGCCGTTGTTGGTGTACGGGTCGAGGTGCCAGCCGTCGCCGTCGTGGACGGCGAGGACGGGCAGCGCGTTGCCGAGGAAGTTGTACGCCCCGTCGTGCCCGAACCGGTCGGCGCCGGACGGCACCGCGATGGCGAGGTCGAACGCGACGGTGGCGCTCTGCCCCTTCGCCAGCGGGCTCGGCAGCGTCACCTTCATCGCGGTGCAGCCGACCGTGAGGGCGGAGGCGGTGCCGCCGGTGACGTTGGTGACGGTGATGGGGGTGTTGGACGGGCAGGTGCCGTGGGCGTTGTCCCACAGCCGCAGGTAGACCTCCGACAGCGGGGCGGAGTCGGTGTTGGTGAACGCGACCGACTCGTGGCCCTGCCAGTTGGCGCCGGACGCGTCGCTGGTGAGGTTGACGGTGTAGGACTGCGAGTCGGGGGTGCGGGTGCCGTCGCCCGTGGGCGGGGGCGTCGTGCCGCCGCCGGAGACGTCGAGGGCGACGTCGTCGAGGACGAAGCTGGTCTGCGCGCCGGAGTCCTCCGTCCCGGAGAAGGAGAGCGTGACCGTCTTGCCCGCGTAGGCGGACGCGTCGATGCTCTTCTTCACGTAGCCGGAGTTCGCGTCGAGGTTGGAGTAGGTGGCGACGGTGTCGCCGCCCATCTTCACGGTGAGCTTGTCGTAGGCGGTGCCGGGCGACTCGTCGGTGTCGACATGCAGGTAGAACGACAGGGTCGCCGTGCAGCCGGCGGGCAGCGTCACCGACTGGGATGCGGTGTCGGTGTGGGTCGAGCCGTAGCCGTCGAGCCAGGCGAAGTGGGTGCCGGAGTGGGCGGTCTCACCGCTGCCGTTGGCCGAGACGACCCCGGACGTGGTCGTCCACGGCGAGGTGCCGCTCTCGAACCCGCCGTTGGAGACGACCTGGGCGGCGGAGCAGTCGGTGATGGTGGTTCCGGGCAGGGCGGCGTGCGCGGGCGGGGCCGCGTGCGCGGGGGCGACCGCCGCGGCCAGGCCGGCCGCCGCGGCCGCCACGGCGGTGGCGGCGGCCAGCAGTCTGCTGTTCATGGATTCTCCTTGCTCATGACTGTCGCCGGCCCCCCAGCGGTGGGGGCCGGCGACAGAGCGGGGTGAGGGAGGGGGCGTCAGCCGGCGTTCAGGGCCACGTCGTCAAGGACGAAGCTCGTCTGGAGGTAGGCGTCCTCCGTGCCGGAGAAGGAGAGCGTGACGGTCTGGCCCGCGTAGGCGGACAGGTCGATGCTCTTCTGCGCGTAGCCCGAGTTGGCGTCGAGGTTGGAGTAGGACGCGACGGTCGTGCCGTTGGCCTTGACGGTGAGCTTGTCGTAGGCCGTGCCGGGCGACTCGTCGGTGTCGATGTGCAGGTAGTAGGTGAGGGTGGCCTTGCAATTCGCCGGGATCGTCACCGACTGTGTGGCCGAGTCCGTGTGGGACTGCCCGTAGCCGTTGAGCCAGGCGAAGTGCGTGCCGGAGTGGGCGCTCTCACCGCTGCCGTTGGCCGAGACGACCCCCGACGTGGTGGTCCACGGCGAGGTGCCGCTCTCGAACCCGCCGTTGGACACCTTGTTGCCGGGCGAGGAGCAGGTGCCGCCGCCGACCGGGTTGACCGTCCAGGTGAAGGTGGCCGTGCCGGTCTGGCCGGAGGTGTTCTTGGCGGTGACCGTGACGGTGCTGGTGCCCGCGGTGGTCGGGGTGCCGGAGATCACGCCGGTGCTCGCGTTGATCGTCAGCCCGGCCGGGAGCCCGGTCGCGCTGTAGGTCAGTGCCTGCCCGTTGGGGTCACTGGCCTTGATCTGCACGCTCACGGCCTGGCCGACGGTGCTGGTCTGGTCGCCGGGGCTGGTGACCGTGGGGCCGCCGCCCTGCCCGGGGCAGGTGCCCGGGACGGGGTCGCTGCCGGTGACGCTGACCGCCGCCCACGCGGCGTTGATGGTGTTGTACTCGGTGCAGTGGGTGCCGTACAGGTCGGCCGCGGCCTTCAGCGAGTCGGTGCGGGCCTGCGCGTAGTTCTCGTTGCTGTTGGCGTAGGACGCCAGGGCCTTGTACCAGATCTTGGCGGCCTTGTCGTTGCCGATGCCCGTGACCGTGGAGCTGTTGCAGGTCGGGCTGTTGCCGTAGCCGTGGTCCCCGCTGCCGACGGCGGCGAGGAAGAACCAGTGGGTGAGCGGGCCGAGCGAGTAGTGCGGGTCCAGGCTGCCGTTGTTGCTGCTGTAGCAGTTGGGCGAGTTGCCGTCGAGCGACGGGTTGTACATCCAGCGCAGGGGCTGGTTGTCGCCGTTGATGTTGATCAGCTCGCCCATGGTGTAGTCGGGCGTGTCGACCGGGTTGTTGGCGTAGAACTCCACCATCGTCCCGAAGATGTCGCTGGTGCCCTCGTTCATCCCACCGGTCTCGCCGTTCTCCTCCCAGCCGGTGAGGGCGCCGCTGACGCCGTGGCTCATCTCGTGGCCGGCGACGTCGAGCTCGACGAGCGGCCGGGCGTTGCTCTGGCCGTCGCCGTAGGTCATCTGGGTGCCGTCCCAGAACGCGTTGACGTAGGCGTTGCCGTAGTGGGTGCGGGACGGGACGCCGCGGCCGTCGCCGAAGATGCCGCTGCGGCCCTGGACGTTCTTGTAGTAGTCGTAGGTCATCGCGGCGCCGTAGTGGGCGTCGACGCCGGCGGAGGCGGGGTCGCTGTTGGAGCCGTTGCCGAACGTGCCGGTGGTGTTGCTGAAGGTGGTGCCGGTGCCGGACGTGGCGTGGTTGAGGTTGGTGGTGTAGCCGTTGCCGTGGGACGGGTCCTTCATCGTCCACGTGCTGCCGGACTGCGTCAGGTCGATGTTGACCGTCCCGACGTAGATGCCGTGGCCTGAGCCGGTGGTCAGCGCCGTCCGCGGGGCCGCGGGAGCGGCGGGGGCGGCGGCGCGGGCGCCGGCGGGAGCGATGGTGTCGATCTGGTCGCTGCTCTGGACGACGCGGCCCTTGCGGGCGTCGACCATGACGTGCAGCCGGCTCGGCGTCTGGTCGGCCTTGACGCCGGACACGACGGTCTCCCAGACCAGCGTGGCCGACCGGCCGTCCATCCTGATCGCCAGCTTGGGCGCGGAGACCGCCGAGACGGTGCCCTTGAGCTGCTGCCGGGCGAGCGCGGCGGCGTTCTGGGAGCTGATGGCGGGCGTGGTGCCGATGGCACCGGAGGTGGCGGACGCGGTCTCCAGCGTCCGGTAGGAGCCGTTGGGCTTGAGGTGGACGATGAGGTCGCCGCCGTAGACGGGGAGCCCCTTGTAGGTCCGGTCGAAGCGGACGTCGGCGGCGCCGTCGCGGCTGACGGCGACGGTGCGGACCTTGAACGCCTGGCCGCTCGCGCGGTGAGCGCGCGCGCCGTGGGCGTCGAGGGCCTTCCGCGCGTTCTTGACGGCCTTGTCGCGCGTGGACGGTGCGGGGTTCAGCGTGAAGTCGGCCTTGGAGAAGGCGTCCGGGCCGGCGGGCTGGGTCTTGGCCTTGGGGGTCGGCCGCGGGGTCGCCGCGGCCTGCGGTGCGACCGCGACGCCGGTGAGGGCGATCAGCGCGGCCGCCGATGAGGCGATCGCGATTGTCCGTTGGGACATGGGGGTGGTTGTCCTTTCACCACTGAAGCGGGTAATCCCGTGGTGACGGGGGGGGACGCGTCCGGAGGCCGCGGCATCCGCTCCCTTCTGTGCGATTCCGACACTGTGTGATTCGGTTCAAGTCGGGCATCACGGACAAGCGCGAGTCTGTGGACACGTGAGCGTTTGCAGAAGCCTCACGGCGAAGGCGTAGGGATATCCCTATGCCTGCGGGCACGCCCCTCCGGCGAACCCCATGAGCTCAGCGAAAGCGCAGGTCAGCGGCCGGACACCGCGACCCGTGCGACGTCCACCCGGGAGCGGACGCCCAGCTTGCGGAACGTCCGGGTGAGGGCCGCCTCGACGGTCTTCACGCTGAGGAAGAGCCGGGACGCGATCTCCCGGTTGGTCGCGCCCTCGGCGACCAGGACGGCCACCTCGCGCTCGATGTCGGTGAGGACGTCCAGCGGGTGGGCGCCCGCGCCCCGGCCGCCGGCCTCGCCGGACCCGTGCCCGTGCCCGCCGCGCTCCGGCGCGCCGCGGGCGCCGTTGCCGGGACCGGCGTGCTCCGAGTCGCCGTGCCGGTGCCTGCCGTGCTCGATGTCCCGTAGCTCGTCCTGGACACGCTCCAGCCAGGGCCGGGCCTGCGCACGGGCGAAGATGGTCCGGGCACGCAGCAGGTCGGCGCGTCCCGCCTCCACGTCTCCCGTGTGCGCGCGGAACGCGCCCAACTCCAGCCAGGCACGTCCCTCCTCCAGCCGGTACGGGAGCGCCTGCGACAGCTCGACCGCGCGGACGAGCCCGTCCAGCGCGCCCTCGCGGTCGCCCTCCGCCGCGCGGACCAGCGCGGACGAGCGCTCCAGCACCGCCAGGACGCTGCGCCGCCCGAGCCGCGTCGCCTGCGCCCTCGCCTCGGACAGCACGTCCGCCGCGTCCTTCGTGCGGCCGACGGCGACGAGGGCGTCGGCGAGGTCGGCGTGCCAGCGGCGGACCGCCGGGTCCCCGAGCCCCTGCGACGTCTCCATCAGCCGGACCCGCTGCAGGATCCGCACCGCGGCGGCGGCGTCGCCGAGCCGCAGCCGCACCTGCGCCTCGGCGTGCAGCGCGCGCGGCAGGAACAGCAGGTCGCCGTCGGTCTCGCTGTGCTGGAGCGCCTGCTCCGCCGCGGTCAGCGCCCGTTCGAGGTCGCCGCCCGCCGCCTCCGCGAGCGCCAGCGAGTACCAGGACGGCCCCTGGCTCAGCCCGGAGTCCTCCGCGAGGTCCAGGCTCTGCCGGGCGAGGCTCAGCGCCTGCCGGCAGCGGCCCCGGTGGATCTCCACCTGGCTCATGCAGAACTGGCTCAGGCACAGGCTCTCGACGACGCCGCGCTGGCGGACGCCGTAGATCAGCGTGCGCAGCTCGTTGCGGGCCTCCTGCAGCCGGTCGTGCAGCAGGTGGTGCCGGTGCTTGAGGTAGATGGGCCCGTTGTGGTGCCACATGACCTGCGGCTCCTGCGGGTCGGCGAGCGCCCGGCGCAGCGTCCGCTCGCCCTCCGGGCGGCCGAGGAAGAACTCGATGTTCGCCTGCTTGGTCAGCGCGAGCAGCTCCGTCGCCCGGTCCCCGGCGACGGCGGCCAGCTCGGCGGAGCGGCGCGCGTGCTGGAGCGCCGCCTCCGCCGAGCCCAGCACCATCCACGCCCGCCAGCTCAGCCGGTAGTGCAGCGGCGCGAGCAGCTCGGGCTCGCCCCGGGCGTCCTCCATCGCGCGCGGGAAGACCTCCTCCACCTCGGCCAGCGCCTGGCCGGAGGAGTCCATCACGACCATCCAGGCGCGCACCCGGTCGCGCGGGAGCGCGGACGCCTCCAGCACCAGGTGCGCCAGCCGCCGCGCCAGCGGGTAGTCGCCCGCGGCGACGGCGTCCTCCGCCGCCCGCAGCCGCCGGCCGACCTCGGCGTCCCGCTCGGACTCGGGGGTGTGGTCGGCGGCCAGCTCGCCGAGGTGCGCCGCCGTCGACAGGCCGCCGCGGCGGCGCGCCACGGCGGCGGCGTCCTCCAGCGTCCCGGCGATGCGCCGGTCCCGCCCCGACGTCAGCTTCGCCATGTGCAGCGCCCGCTCCACCGGGTCGCGGACGGCCTGCGCCAGCGACGCGTGCACCGCCTTCCGGTCGCCGGCCTCCGCCTCGGCGTAGATGACGGCCGACAGCAGCGGATGCGTGAACCGGATCTGGCCGCCGGCGTCCACGTCGACGATGCCCTGCCGCTCGGCCTCCGCGAGGTCCGCGCCGCCGGCCCGGCGCAGCAGCTCGACCGACGGGCGGCTCGCCGCGCTCGCCATCAGCAGCGTCTCGCGGGTGGCCCGGGGCAGCGCGCCCACCCGCTTCTGGATCAGCACCGACAGGCTCTGCGGGATCGGCAGGGCGCCGCCCGGCGGGCCGCCGTCCTCCAGCGCGCCGCTCTCCACCGCGCTGCGCGCCAGCTCCACGGCGAAGAACGGGTTCCCGCCGCTCACCCGGTGGATGCGGGCCACCTGCGACCGTGGCCAGTACCGGCCGAACCGGTCCGCCAGCAGCGCCGCCAGCTCCGCCGCCGACATCGGCGGCACCTTCACCGTCAGCACCGGCTTCGGGCACAGCCCGGCCGCGTCCCGCCACTGCCCGCCGGACCGCCGCGGGTCGCCGAACGACGCCCGGACGGAGGCGACCATCCGCAGCGGCGGCGCCAGCCGCCCGGCCCGCCGGGCGACGAACGCGAGCAGCTCGCCGGTCGGCTGGTCCAGCCACTGCGCGTCGTCGACGAGGACGAGCCCGGGCCGGTCGGCGCAGAGCATCCGCAGCGTGTGCAGCACGCCGAGCCGCAGGCTCAGCAGGTCGCGCTCGCCGATCGGGACGTCGTGGAGCAGCAGCGCGGACCGCAGAGCGCGCCGCTCCGGCTCGGGCAGCCGGTCGACGACCTCGTCGGCGCCCTGCGCGACCAGGTCGATGAGGCCGAGGAACGGCAGGTGGCGCTCGGTCTCGGCGGGGCAGCACGCGAAGACCCGGTGCCCGGCCGCGGCGTACTCGTCGGCGAGGGTGGACACGAGCGTGGACTTGCCGATCCCGGTGGGGCCGACGAGCAGCGCGCCGCCGCCCCCGGCCAGATGGGCGCGCACGTCGGCCAGCACGCTCTCCCTGCTCGGCGCGGGAGCGCCGCGGACGCGCTGAAGCCGTTCCCCGTCTGTCGCCGGAGGACGCGCAGGTGGGACGATGCCCGTCGCGTCTTCGCCGGCCGGCCGGATCGCATGCCTCATCGCGTGGCCTCCGCACCGCCTGGGTCGGCGTGTGAACCCGTCGCGGACGGTAACCCGCTCCGCAACCGCAGTCAAGATCCCGGTGGCGGCCCGGCCGGGGCACCGCCCGCGGCCTCGGCGAACGGCCCGCACCGCGTCCATGACGTCACGTCAGTACGTCCATATGTAAGAACAAAGTATTGACGGGCTCTCCCGCTGCGGATACAAATGTGCCCCAAGCCACACAGATGACGAAAAGGTGAACAGAGGGTGAACACTCTCTGAACTCCAGATGACGCGTCATCCCCTCGACCGGGCCATTGGAGGCACACCATGCGGGTCGGACTCTTGGGCGCGGGACGGATCGGGGCGTGGCACGCCCGGTTCCTGAGCGGTCATCCGGCGGTCGCGGAGCTGGTGATCGGCGACGCCGACCCGCGCCGGGCCGAGGCCCTCGCCGGCCCGCTCGGCGCCCGCGCCGCCGACCCCGGCGCGGTGCTCGCCGCCCGCCCGGACGCGGTGCTGATCGCGACGCCCACCTCGACCCACGCCGACCTGCTCGTCCGGGCCTGCGAGGCCGGCGTGCCGGCGTTCTGCGAGAAGCCCGTCGCCCCCGACCTGCGCACCACGCTGGAGGTGCGCGACCGCGTCGCCAAGACCGGGGTGCCGGTGCACATCGGCTTCCAGCGCCGCTTCGACGCCGGGTACGCCGCCGCCCGCCAGGCGGTGCTGGACGGCCGGCTCGGCGACCTGCACCGCGTGCACCTCGTGACCGCCGACCCGGCGCCGCCGCCCGCCGAGTACGTCCGCACGTCCGGCGGCATCTTCCGGGACTGCCACATCCACGACTTCGACATCCTGCGCTGGGTCACCGGCCGCGAGGTCGAGTCGGTGACGGCGGTCGGCGCCAACCGCGGCGACGGCTACTTCGCGGACGCCCGGGACGTCGACACCAGCGCCGCCGTCCTGGTGCTGGACGACGGGACGATCGCGACGATGCAGGGGTCCCGCTACAACGGCGCGGGCTACGACGTCCGGATGGAGCTGTCCGGCACCGCCGGGACGTGGGTGGTCGGGCTGGACGAGCGGGCCGCGCTGCGGTCGGCCGAGCCGGGCGTCGACTGGCCGTCCGGGGACGCGTGGACCAACTTCTGGGACCGGTTCGAGCCCGCCTACGCGAGCGAGATTGGAACGTTCCTAGACATGGCGCGGGGCCACGCGGACAGCCCGTGCACCGTCGACGAGGCCCTGGAGGCGCTGCTCATCGCCGAGGCCGCCACGGTGTCGCTGCACGAGGAACGCCGCGTCCGGCCCGCGGAGCTGCGATGATCTGGGCCATCGCGTTCGGCGCCGTCGCCCTCGCCTTCGTCTGGGTGACCGGCGTCAACGACGGCGGCGCGCTGCTCGGGCTGAGCGGCCGCTACCCCCGCTCGCCCGCGCCGCTGCTGATGCTGCTCGTCCTGCTGCCGCTGGTGCTCGTCCCCCAGCTCGTCGGCACCGCCGTCGCGCGGACCTTCACCGAGCGGCTCGCCGACCTCGGCGACCCCCACGGCGCGGTCGCGTTCCTGCTCGGCGTGACCGTCGCGCTCGGCGTCGTCGGGCTCCTGTCCCGCAAGGGGCTGCCGACCAGCCTGACCCTCGCGATCCTCGGCGGCATCGGCGGCGCCTGCCTCGGCATGGGCCTGCGCGTGTCGTGGGACGGCCTCGCCACCGTCCTGCTCATCGGGGCGGCGGCGCCGCTCGTCGGGACCGCCGTCGGCTACGGCCTCGGGCTCGCGTCGCGGCGCGTCCCGTCGTTCACCGGCATGCCGCGAGCCGTCCGCACCGCCCACGTCCTCGCCTACGGCGCGCAGTGCGCCGCCTACGCCGCCAACGACGGGCAGAAGATGCTCGCCGTCGTCAGCGTCGCCCGCCAGGTCGTGACGACCCGGCGGCTCGGCGCCGTCGGCCCCGTCCAGCCCGCCCCGCTGATGCTGCTGCTGATCGCCGTCGTGTTCTGCGCCGGCGCGCTCAGCGCCGTGCACCGCGTCGGAGAGCGGCTCGGCCGCGGCCTCGTCCTCGCCCGCCCGCTGCACGTCGTGTCCACCGAGGCGGCGGCAGCGGCGTCGGTGACGGCCAGCTCCCTCGCCGGCGCGCCGGTCAGCATGACCCAGTCGGTGACCGCCGGGGTCGTCGGCGTCGCCGCCAGCGAGGGCGCGTCCCGGGTGCGCTGGCAGAACGTCCTCGGCATCGGCGCGGCCTGGCTGTTCACGCTGCCGCTGGCGTTCGCCGCCGGCGCCGCCGGCGGCCTCGCCGCGAGGGCGCTGTGAGCGCCGCGGTGCGGCCCGCGCGCCGCTTCCGGCTCGTCTGGGACGACCTGCGCGGCCGCTCCGGGACACGGGTGATCGACCAGGTCGGTCGGCAGATCCGCGCCGTCCGCGACGGCGCCGAGCTGGCCCGCGCCATGGCCGCCGGGCGCACCCCGCCCGCCGACGCCCGCGCCCGGATGGCCGAGATCGAGCACGCCGGCGACGCCGAGCGCGCCGCGCTCGCCGCGATGCTGCACGGCGTCCTCGCCACCCCCATCGACCGGGAGGACCTCTACCGGCTGTCCCGGTCCGTCGACGACGTCCTGGACAACCTCCGCGACTTCGTCCGGGAGGCCGACCTGTTCGGCCCGCCGGACCTCGACTTCACCCTCGCACCGCTGGACGCCGTCCTCGACGGGCTGACCGCCCTCGACGGCGCCGTCCGGAAGGTCCTCGCCGAGCCCGCCGCCGTCACCCTCGCGGCGCTGGGCGCGCGCAAGGCCCGCAACCGCGTCCGGGAGACCCGGCAGGCCGAGCTGGCCCGCCTGTTCGCCGGACCGCTCGGCACCGACGTCCTGCGCGGCCGGGAGCTGCTCGCCCGGCTCGACGCGGTCGGCCGCCGCCTCGGCGAGGCGGCGGACGCCCTGTCCGACGCGATGTTGAAACGCAGTCACTGATGCCGACGCAGTCGATCGGGGGGTGTGGGGGGTCGTCCCCCCTCGAGAGGAACTGATGCCGACGCAGTCGATCGGGGGGCGTGGGAGGTCGTCCCCCCTCGAACGGCGCTGACCCCGCTGTCACCCGCATGAGAGCCGCAGGTCGGGGGCCCGCGGATGCACACGAGGAGAGAACCCACATGATCCGCACCATTCCCACCGGGCGCCGCGCCCGGGCCGGTGCCGCGGCGGCCGCCGCCGTCGCCACCGCGCTGCTCGGCGCCTGCGCGCCCTCGACCAGCGGCCAGGCCGGCGAGGAGGGGACGCCGCTGCCGTCGGTGACCGTGCAGGACGCCGCGTCGTTCGACCTGGACGACCTCGTCGCCGCCGCCAAGAAGGAGGGCAGCGTGCTCGCCTACGACGGCAGCGGCGACGTCAAGGACATGGCGGAGGCGTTCACGAAGAAGTACGGCATCAAGGCCGAGGGCGTGAAGTCCAAGGCCGCCGACACCGCCGAGAAGATGACCCGCGAGGCGCAGGCGAAGAACGTCACGATCGACGTGAACCTGTTCGAGGACGGCCCGATGCTCGTCGGCCAGCTCCTCCCGCAGAAGATCGTCCAGACGTGGATCCCGCCGGACCTCGCGCCGCACATCAGCGAGGCCAATCGCAACCCGCTGATGATGATCTCCAAGGCGTACGTGTTCGTCTACAACACCAAGCTCAGCCCGCAGGGCTGCCCGGTGAAGAACATCTGGGACCTCACCGACCCCAAGTGGAAGGGCAAGGTGATGCTGCAGGACCCGCTGGGCAAGGAGGTCTTCACCCAGTGGTTCACGCAGATGGCCAAGCAGGGCGGCGACAAGCTCACCGCCGCCTACGCGCAGCTCGGCAAGGGCCAGCTCAAGCTGAGCGAGGACGACCCGGCGCACGAGTGGGTGAAGCGGTTCGCGCAGAACTCACCGGTCCTCACCACCGAGGACGAGGACGTCGCCGCCGGCGTCGCCGCCCCCAACCAGACCCAGCAGCGCATCGGCCTGTTCTCCATCGCGAAGTTCCGCGACGTGGAGGAGAAGGGCTACCAGATGAAGGTCTGCGAGGGCCTGAACCCGTGGACCGGCTTCGCCTACCCGAAGTTCGCCACCATCGCCACCGGCTCCAAGCACCCGAACGCCGCCAAGCTGTTCGTGCACTTCGCCATGGAGAAGGAGGGCTTCGACCTGGAGGCCCACGCCGGCGGGGTGTCCGGTAACGACGCGGTCGGCGTCAGCAAGAACAACCCGCCCGGGCTGACCGACTGGAACGGCCAGCTCTACCGGTTCTCGTCGAGCCAGCTCATCGCCGACTTCCGCGCCCGCCAGGACATCAAGGACTTCTGGCGTCTCAACCACCACTGATCCCCCGTCCGGCGGGCCGCGAACGGCGGCCCGCCGGTCCCCTCTCACCCCGGAGGAACCTTCCATGGCGGTCGCCGCCTCCGCACCGCCGGCGTCACGTGGCCGGCGCGTGCTGTACCGGGCCCGCGTGCTGCTGCGCGATCCCACCGTCCTGCTCGGCATGGTGATGACCCTCGTCCTGCTGTACCTGGTCATCGCGCCGCTGGTGTCGGTGATCTCCGACGCGGGCCGCGTCCAGTACGGGGACGAGGCCCGCTCCGGCCAGGCCCCCGGCTCCTGGACGAGCTACTACCTGTGGCGGGTGTTCCGCTCGCCCGTCAGCAAGCTGCTGTTCTGGGAACCGCTGTGGCACACGCTGTTCGTCGCCGTCGGCGTCATCGTGTTCGCGCTCGTCGTCGGCGGCTCCATGGCGTGGCTGGTGACGCGCACGAACGTGCCGGGCCGCAAGTTCCTGGCCGCCGCGCTCGTCGTGCCGTACATGCTGCCGTCCTGGACGTTCGCGCTCGCGTGGCTGACGCTGTTCAAGAACGAGCGGTCCGGCGGGCAGGTCGGCTACCTGCAGGGCGCCGGCGTCCACACCCCCGGCTGGCTCGCCTACGGGCCGCTGCCGATCATCGTGACGCTGGGGCTGCACTACTACCCGTTCGTCCTGCTGCTGTTCGGGAACGCGCTGCGCCGCATCGACTCGCAGCTGGAGGACTCGGCGCGGATCCTCGGCGCCGGCGGCCGGACGGTCCTGCGCCGCGTCACGCTGCCGCTGATGATGCCGGCGCTGTCGTCGGCGGTGCTGCTGGTGCTCGGCCGCGTCCTCGGCACGTTCGGCACCCCGTACATCCTCGGGCTGCCCAGCGACTACAACGTGCTGTCGACGAGCCTCTACCACGCGATCCGCGACCGCAGCACCGGCGTCGCGTCGACGCTCGCGGGCGTCATCGTCCTGGTCGGCGTGCTGGTCGTGCTCGTCGACACGCGGCTCGTCCGCGAGCAGCGCCGGTTCGTCACCGTCGGCGGCAAGGGCGCCATGGACCGGCGCGGCGACCTGCGCGCCTGGCGCTGGCCGGCCTTCTCCCTCGGCATGGCGGTCTTCGCCGCGAGCGTCGTCATCCCGGTGCTGACGCTGCTGCTGTCCACGGTCACCAAGACCCCCGGCGTGTTCAGCGCGGACAACTTCACGCTCAAGTACTGGTTCGGCAGCGACATCCCCGGCGCGGTCGGGTTCCCGCACGGGGTGCTGCGCGGCACCGAGCTGTGGGAGGCCGCCTGGAACAGCCTCCGCATCGTCGGCCTGGCGTCCCTGGTCTGCGGCCTGCTCGGCCTGCTCATCGGGTACGTGGTCGTGCGCGGCGACGGCGGCCGGGTCTCGACGTTCCTGCGGCAGGTGTCGTTCCTGCCCTACCTTGTGCCCGGCATCGCGTTCGCCGCCGCCTGCCTGTCGCTGTTCGCGGTGCGGCGCGGCCCCGTCCCCGCCCTGTACGGGACGATCACGCTGCTCGTCGTCGTCCTGGTCATCACGCACCTGCCGTACTCGTCCCGGTCGGGGATCGCGGCGATGATGCAACTCGGCCGGGAACCGGAGGAGGCCGCGCAGATCAGCGGCGCGCGGTGGCCGACCCGGATGCTGCGGATCATCATCCCGATCCAGCGCGGCGCCCTCGTCACCGGCGTGGTGCTGCCGTTCATCTCCGGCCTGAAGGAGCTCAGCATCGTGATCATGCTGACCACCTCGGGCACCCAGCTGCTGACCACGCTGTCGATCGGGCTCGTCGACTACGGCTACACCCAGCTCGCCAACGGCGTCGTGCTCGTCATCGCGCTGGTCTCGTTCACCATGACCTACCTGGCCCAGCGGCTCACCAAGAGCAGCCTGGCCTCGGGCATCGGAGGTTGATCAATGCCGACCATCACGCTCAGCGGAGTGGTCAAGAACTACGTCAGCGGGCACGCGGCGGTGAAGGACCTCGACCTCACCATCCCCGACGGCTCGTTCACCTGCCTGCTCGGGCCGTCCGGCTGCGGGAAGACGACCACGCTGCGCATGATCGCCGGGCTGGAGCAGCCGACCCGCGGTGAGATCACCGTGGGCGACCGGGTGCTCGACTCGGTGGAGCGCGGCGTCTACGTCCCGCCGGAGAAGCGCGACATGGGGCTCGTCTTCCAGAACTACGCGCTCTGGCCGCACCTGACGGTGCGCGGGAACACCGAGTTCGGGCTGCGGATGCGCAAGGTCCCGGCGGAGCGGCGCAAGGCCCGCGCGATGGAGGCGCTGGAGAAGGTCCAGGTGGCCGAATGCGCGGACCGCTACCCGTCGCAGCTGTCCGGCGGGCAGCAGCAGCGCGTCGCGCTCGCCCGGATGCTCGCGGTCGACCCCGACGTCCTGCTGCTGGACGAGCCGCTGTCGAACCTGGACGCGCGGCTCCGCCTGGAGATGCGCACCGAGCTGAAGCGCATCCACGACGAGACCGGCGCGACCGTCGTGTTCGTCACCCACGACCAGATGGAGGCCATGACGATGGCCACCCACATCGCCGTCATGTGCGGCGGCGAGCTCCAGCAGGTCGCGCCGCCGATGGAGATGTACGAGCGGCCCGCGAACCGGTTCGTCGCCGAGTTCGTCGGCAGCCCGCCGATGAACATGGTGCCCGCCGAGCAGGCGGGGCTCGCCTCGTCGCTCCAGCGGTTCGCGGAGAAGCGCGGCGACTTCGGCGCGGTCGGCTGCTTCGGCGTCCGTCCCGAGGCGCTGCGGCTCGCCCCGCAGGGCGGCGCCGCGCCGAACAGCACCGTGCCGGACACCACCGTGCCGGACACCGCCTGGTCGGAGGACGCCGTCGTCGAGACCGTCCTGCCGACCGGCCCGAGCTGGACGGTCGAGCTGCGCGTGCACGACACCCGGATGTTCGCGATCACGCACGAGGACCCGGGCGCGGGGCCGGGCGACGCGCTGCGCTGCTGGGCGCGTCCCGAGCACCTGCACCTGTTCGGCGAGGACGGCGTCCGGTCGGCCGCCTGGGACGAGGCCGTCACCCCGGTCCGCGAGGGCGCCAAGTGAGCGACGAGAACGCGACCACCGGCCCCGTGAACGGCACGAACGGCACGAACCGCACGAACGGTGCGGGCGAGCGGCCGCACCGGCTCTCCGGGCGGGCGATGCGCCGGCCGCGGGCGCTGCTGCTGGACTTCGGCGGCGTGCTCGTCGAGACGTCCCGCAGGCCCGGCTGGTCGGCGGCGCTCGCCAAGGAGGTGCACGCGCTGCTGTCCCGCGCCGGCTGCCACGACCTCGACGCCGCCGCCGTCGAGACCGACATCAAGGCCGGCGCCGCCGCCGACAAGTGCTGGAAGGACGCGATGTCGCGGCCCTACGCGCCGGCGGAGATGACCCACACCGGGTTCTGGGGCGACTACGTCGCCGCGGACTGGCCGGCCGCCGCGCGGCAGCTCGTCGTCGCGCACGCGACCCCGCTGTGCAAGCGGATGGGAGAGCTGCGGCAGGACCGCCGCACCCGCCCCGGCATCCCCGAGCTGCTGGACGGCGCCGCCGCGCTCGGCGTCCCCTGCGGGATCGTCAGCAACGCGCTGTCCGGGGCCGTGCATCGCGACTACACCGAGGCGACGGGCCTCGCCGGGAAGCTGGCGATCGAGGTCTACAGCGACGAGGCCGGCGTCCGGAAGCCCAACCCCGAGATGATCTGGATCGCCACGCGCGCGCTCGGCGTCGAGCCCGAGGACGCCTGGTACGTCGGCGACAACTTCGACCGGGACGTGGTGTGCGGGCACCGCGCCGGCGTCGGCGGCAACGTGCTGATGGTCGCCAAGGGCACCTACGACGTCCCGTACGAGGTCCGCTACCGGCCCGACGCCGTCGTGGACGACGGCCACGGGCTGCTGGACCTGCTCACCACCGCTGCCGAAGGAGACGCATGAACAGCAAGGGCATCGGCGTGCCCGAGTCGAGGGAGCTGGCGCGGATCGCCGAGATCGCGGCGCGCGCGACCGGCGACCGGCTGCGCGGCGCGTTCCGCTCGCGTCCGGAGGTCGCGGTCAAGCGCGACTTCCACGACCCGGTCACCGAGCACGACCGGGCCGCCGAGGAGACGATCCGGGAGGTGCTCGCCGAGCACACGCCCGGCAGCGTCGTCGTCGGCGAGGAGGGCGGCACGCGCGGCGACGGCGAGGGCGCGCCCGCCGGTGCGGTCCGCTGGTACGTCGACCCGATCGACGGGACCGCGAACTTCGCCGCCGGCCTGCCGTTCTTCTGCACCTCGATCGCGGCGGTCGCGGGCGGCGAGGTCGTCGCGGGCGTCGTGTACGACCCCGTCCGCGACGACATGTTCACCGCCTCGCTCGACGGCGCGACCTGCAACGGCGAGCCGATCCGCTCCGCCGGCGCGGCCGAGGACCGGACCGGCGTGATCGTCACCGGCTACCCGAACGCCCGCGAGCTGAAGCGGGCGGGCGACGCGGCGCTGCGCGACTACGCGAGGCTCATCGAGTCGTTCGCCACCGTCAGGCGGCCGGGCAGCGCGGCCCTGTGCCTCGCGCACGTCGCGGCGGGCTGGTCGGACGCGGCGTACGGCACGTCCGTCAACGCGTGGGACGTGTCGGCCGGGCTGCTGCTGGTCCGCCGGGCCGGCGGGACGTACCTGCCGCTCGGCGGGGAGCCGGGCGGGGACGACTGGGACGCGCCCGGCTACGTCGCGTGCGTCGGCGGGTTCGACCTCGCCGGGTCCGTGCTGTCGGAGATCGCCGGCCTCGCCCCGGCGGGCCGCCCGTGAGCGCCACCGGCGTGCGGACCGCCGAGTGGATCGTCACGGACCTGGACGGCACGCTCGTCGGCCGCGACCTGCGGATCGTCGATGCGAACCTGGCCGCGCTGCGCCGCTTCACCGGCGCGGGCGGCAGCGTGGTCGTCGCGACGGGGCGCAGCGAGGAGTCCGCGCTGCCGTACTACCGCGAGCTGGGCCTCGCCACCCCGGCGATCCTCTACAACGGCGCCCGGATCGTGGACCTGAGCACGGGTGCGGTGCTGTACCGGCGGTGCCTGAGCGCGGCGGCGTGGGCGCGGCTGACCCTGCTGTTCGACGAGATGCCGGACGGGGTGTGGCCGGTCGCGTTCAGCGGCGGCCGCGCCCACATCCGCTCCGCCGGGGCCGCGCCGTCCGCGGCGCTGGCCGAGTACGCGCGCCGCGACCGCATCGCCCTCGCGCGGGTCGGCTCGTGGGGCGAGCTGCCCTTCGACGAGATCATCAAGGTGATGCTGATCTGCGACCGGCCCGGCCTGGTCGGCGCGGCGGAGACGGCCCTCGCCGGGTTCGCCGCCGACCCCGGGACCGGCGTCACCCTCGTCCGGTCGGAGGCGACGTACCTGGAGGTGCTGCCGGCGGGCGCGACCAAGGGCACCGCGCTGCGCGAGCTGGCGGCGCTGCGCGGCGTGCCGATGGACCGGATCGCGGCCATCGGCGACAACCCCAACGACCTGGACATGATCCAGGCCGCCGGGCTCGGCGCGGCCGTGGGCGACGGCGATCCCGGCGTCCGCGCCGCCGCGGACGTCGTGGTCGCCGACTGCGCGGCGGGCGCCGTCGCCGACCTGGTCGCCCGGGTCATGCCGTGATCCTGACCGTCGTCGGCTGCGCGGGCACCGTCCCGGGGCCGGACGCCGCGTGCTCCTGCTACCTGCTGGAGCACGCGGGGTACCGGCTGCTGCTGGACCTCGGCACCGGGGCGCTCGGCCCGCTGCAGCGCTACACCGACCCGTGCGCCGTCGACGCCGTCGTGATCAGCCATCCGCACCGCGACCACTACTCGGACCTGATCCCGCTCGCCTACCTGCGGGACCGGCGCGGCGGGGCGAAGCGGCTGCCCGTCACCGCGCCCGCCGGGACGGCGGCGCACGTGGTGAACCCGGCGGCGCCGCCCGCGTACGCGGGAGCGCTCGACTGGCGCACCCCGCCCGCCGAACCGCGCCCGTTCGGGCCGCTCACCGTCGTGACGGCACCCGTCGTCCACTCGGTGCCAGGCGTGGCGGTACGGGTGTCGACGGGCGGGGCGTCGGCGGGCGGGGGCTCGGGAGGCGGGGGCTCGGGAGGCGGGGCGAGCCTCACCTACTCGGGCGACTCCGGCGAGTGCGACGAACTGCTCGACCTCGCGCGGGGCACGGACGTGCTGCTCTGCGAGGCGGCGGCGTCGGTGCGGACGCCCGGCGCCGCCGAGACGCACCTGACGCCCGTCCAGGCGGCCGGGCTGGCGCGGGAGGCGGGCGCCGGGCATCTCATCCTCACGCACCTGCGGCCGTGGGCCGACCCGCTCGACGCGCTGCGCGACGCCCGGAAGGTCTACGCCGGGCCGATCTCGCTCGCCGTGCCGGGGCTGCGCGTCATGGTGTGAGCGCCCCGGTCGTGGTGCGCTCGGTCAGGACGGGAGGGACGGTGACGCGCCATCCCTCCCCCGCCGCGCCACCACCGCCGCCACCGCCGCCGCCGTCGATCCGGTCGAGCAACGCGGCCATGGCCAGCCGCCCCAGCTCGGCGGCCGGGGCCGCGACCGTGGTCACGCCGGCGGCGGCCGCGCCCGGGGCGTCGCCGTGCACGATGAGCGACACCTCCCCCGGCACGTCCAGCCCGGCACGGTAGAGGCCGGTCAGCGCGGCCGTCCCCGTGACATCGCCGAGCGCGAGGACGGCCGTCGGCGCCCCGGGCGAGCGCCACCGCGGATCCCCGACGGCGGTGAGCCCGGCCTCGCCCACGGCGGTCTCGAACGCCTTCTCCAGGCGCGAGCGGCCGACGTTCAGGCAGGCGATGCGGCGGTGTCCGAGCTCCGCCAGGCGCGTCACGGCGAGCCGCACGGCCGCCGCGTCGTCCCCCGTCACGCAGTCGACGCCGGCCGACCGCAGCGGGCGCCCCACCACCGCCACGGGACACCCGGCCGCGGCCCGCTCGATCTCGGCCGCCGCGATCCTCGGGCCCGCGAGGACCAGCCCGTCCAGCCGCAGGTCGAGCAGCTCGCCGAGGGCTGCCCGCGCGCGCGCCGGACGCCCGCCGCCGCTCGCCAGCAGCAGCCGGACGCCCCGCCGCGCCGCCTCGTCCGCGAGCCCGTCGTGGACGGACGCGAACGACGGATCGTGCAGGTCGGCGGCCAGCACCCCGGCCATCCCGGTGCGCCCGGCGGCCAGACCGCGCGCCATCACGTTCGGCCGGTAGCCCAGCTCGTCCGCCGCCTTCAGCACGGCCTCGCGGCGCTCCTTGCCGACCTTGGGCGAGCCGCGCATCACCAGCGACACCAGCGCCCGGGACACCCCCGCCCGCGCGGCGACGTCTTCCAAGGTCGGATGGGACATCAACGCTCCTCCACTCACGAGGCTGCCCCCGATCCAACCAGCCTCCGGCCCCTCACGCCGACCGGCGGCGGGCCGCCGTCACGAAGGCGCCCATGGAGGCGCTCATGACGGCGGCCCGCCGCACGCCGACGAAGCGGGTCAGTCGCGGGGGTCCCAGGCGCCGGGGGTGACGTCCAGGTCGAGCGGCTCGGCGACGTCCTTCCAGTCGACGAACTTGAAGTTGGTGTTCGTGCGGACCTCGCCGTCCGGGCCCGTCTCGTCGGGGGCGTTGAAGCCGTCGTGGACGACCAGCAGGCCGTTCTTGAAGCCGCCGACGCGGGCGCTGGTCACCATCGCGCCGTCGCACTCCTCGGAGCCGTCCGCGTTCGTCCCGGGCGCGACGCGGAAGTGCCCGAGGTACTCGTTCGAACCCTCCCGGTCGTAGACGACGAAGGTGTCGTCGCCCTGGCTGGACGCGAGCAGGTAGCCCTCGCCGTCGTCCTTGCGGTAGATGGTGAGGCCCTCGGCGTCCGGCGTGATGTGCGTGCCGCCGGCGCCCGGGTCGGGGCCGGTGACCTCGCACTCGTCGGTCTCGGCGTTGTAGGTGGCGGGGACGCCGAAGTCCTTCACCTTGTCGATGAGCCGGGGCGTGCCGCCGTCGAGCGGGATGCGCCAGATGCCGACGTCCTCCTGCGCGGCGTACAGCACGCCGTGCTCCTCGTCGGCGACCATGCCCTCGACCTGCGGGCCGCGGCCCGGGTCCTCGCACGGCGACCAGGTGCCGCCGCCCGGCAGCGCGAACGACGACGGCAGGTCGACGTCCCGGACGTGCCGGTAGGTGATCTTGCCGGCGGCGGTCGCCTCCAGCCGGACGATGCCGACGCGCGGGGTGTGGCGGCGGCTCAGCGCGGCGTACGAGGCGCCGTGCCCGTCCTTCCACGACGCGATCCCGTACGCGGTGGCCTGGTCGTTGACCTGGTCGAGCGAGGAGGAGAACACGAACGGGGCGGCGGCGTCGGTGACGTCGGTGAGCGGCGTGCCGTGCCGGAGCGCGGCGCGCGGGTCGATGGCGTAGGTGCGGACGATGTCGCGGCCCCGGTCGGACACCACGGCGAGGTCGACGGTGCGTCCGCCGAGCCGGAACCCGTAGATCAGGTCGACGTTGTTGAAGCGGCCCGGCTCGTCGCCGGCGCGCGGCGGCGCGGGCGCGGCGATCCGCTGGATCTCGTGCCCGGACGCGTCGTAGACGGCGAGCCCGGCCTGCTTGAGGGTGGTGATGACGAGGTCGCCGTCGTGGTCGCTCGGGTGGTTCCAGATCGCGGGGTCGTCGGCGTTGGCGTTGCCGCCCGCGTCGTCGTCGAACACCGCCGGGGTCTCCAGGCGGGCGTGGACCTGGGCGAGCTCGTCGTCGTCGGCGGACGCCGGGGCGGCCGACAGCGCGGCGGCGGCCAGCGCGGCGGTCACCGCGGCGGCGGCGAGGCGGTGGCCGCGGGGGCGGAACGGTGCGAAGGGCATCGGGTTCCTCCTGATGCGCTCGGGGGGATGCCCTGCACCGTAAGTGTTAGAGCGCTCTAATTCAATAGAGCGCTCTAATCGATCACGAGGTCCGGCGCGCCCGCGCGGGCGGCGGCGGTCAGCGTTCGACGAGCGTGAGCGCGTAGGAGTAACGGCTCGCCCGGTACACGTGGCGGCCGAACTCGATCGCGGTGCCCTTGTCGTCGTAGGCGGTCCGGGTCATGGTGAGCATCGGGACGCCGCGCCGCTCGTCCAGCAGCCGCGCCTCCTCCGTCGTGGCGCGGCGCGCGCCGATGGACTGGTTGGCGATCCGCAGGTTGACGCCGCTCGCGCGCAGCAGCTCGTACAGGCCGTGCCGGGCGAGGTCGTCGGCGGTGACGGCGAGCAGGCCCTCGGGCAGGTAGTTGGTGAGCAGCGCGAGCGGCTCGCCGCCGGTGCTCCGGGCGCGGCGCATCCGGAGCACGGGGTCGCCCGCCGCGAGGCCCAGCTCCTTGGCGACCCGGTCGTCGGCGGGCACCGTGCCGAACTCCAGCACCTCGGTCTGCGGCTCCCGGCCGGCCGCCGCCAGGTCGTCGTGCAGGCTGGTCAGCTCGACGGGGCGGCGGATCTCCGACAGGACGACCTGCGTGCCGACGCCGCGCTTGCGGACCAGCAGCCCGCGGTCCACCAGGTGCTGGATCGCCTGCCGGACGGTCGGCCGGGACAGCCCGCAGCGCTCGGCGAGCTCCAGCTCGTTCTCCAGCCGGGTGCCGGGCGACAGCTCGCCGGACTGGATCGCGGCCTCGAGCTGCCGGGCCATCTGGTAGTAGAGCGGCACGGGGCTGCCGCGGTCCACGATCACGCGCGGTCGGTACACCCCGGGCTCCCTCCGGGCCCGGCTCCCGGCCGGGCTCCCGTACCGGATGATACTCCGCGCTTGGCCGAACCTCCTTACCTCATAATGTCATGACAAAGCCTTGACATGGCTCGGCCGGTTTCAGCAGACTCGGCGGGGGCCGGCCGCGGCGCCGGCGTCGCCTTTCACCGGGATGGAGTGCCGATGATCAAAGACCGCGTCGCGGGAGCGCCGATCTCCTGGGGGGTGTGCGAGGTGCCCGGGTGGGGGCACCAGATGGCGCCCGGCCGGGTGCTGGCGGAGATGGGCGCCCTCGGTCTCGCCGCCACCGAGTTCGGCCCGGACGGCTTCCTGCCCGCCGGCGCCGCCGAGCGCGCGGACCTGCTGGCCGCGCACGGGCTGCGCCCGCTCGGCGGGTTCGCCCCCGTCGTGCTGCACGACCCGGACCGCGACCCGCTGCCCGAGATCCGGCGGACCCTGACCGCGTTCGGTGTGGAACGTTCCAAGACTACCGCGGCGCCCGGCACGGACGCTCGCAGCACGGACGCTCCCGGTGCCGACGCTCCCCGGGCGGACGCTCCCGCCGCCGGTGCTCCGGAAGGCGGTCTGACGCTCGTGCTCGCCGCCGTGCACGGCCTCGA
Source organism: Actinomadura sp. RB99 (assembly GCF_014706005.1). Lineage (NCBI taxonomy): Bacteria > Bacillati > Actinomycetota > Actinomycetes > Streptosporangiales > Thermomonosporaceae > Actinomadura > Actinomadura sp. RB99. The sequence goes on from NZ_JABMCA010000009.1 coordinate 104,194, forward strand.
CGGATACGACGAGCGGCCCGCGCTCGACGCGGCGGGCTGGGCGGCGCTGCTGGCCAACCTCGACCGGATCGCCGCGCTCGCCGCAGAGTCCGGCGTCCGCGCCGTCCTGCACCCGCACGTCGGCACGATGGTGGAGCGCGCGGACGAGGTGCAGCGCGTCCTGGACGGCTCCGGGATCCCGCTCTGCCTGGACACCGGGCACCTGCTGATCGGCGGCGTCGACCCCGGCGAGCTGGCCGCCCGCGTCCCCGAGCGGATCGCGCACGTCCACCTCAAGGACGTCGACGCCGGGCTCGCCCGCGACGTCCAGGCCGGCCGGATCGCCTACACCGACGCCGTCCGCAAGGACATCTACCGGCCCCTCGGCGGCGGCGACATCGACATCGCCGGCATCGTCCGCTCCCTCGAAGGCGCCGGGTACGGCGGCTGGTACGTCCTCGAACAGGACACCATCCTCGACCGCGAGCCGGACGACGGCGCCGGGCCGATCGGGGACGTGCGCGCGTGCCTGGACTTCCTCGCCGGGATCGCGGCATGACCGCTGCGCCCGCGTCCCTCGACGTCATCACGATGGGCCGCGTCGGGGTCGACCTGTACCCGCTGGAGTCGGGCGTCGGGCTCGACGAGGTCGAAGGCTTCGGCCGGTTCCTCGGCGGCAGCGCCACCAACGTCGCGGTCGCCGCCGCCCGGTACGGCCGCCGCGCCGCCGTGATCACCCGGACCGGCGCCGACCCGTTCGGCCGGTTCGTCCGCCGCGCGCTCGCCGGATACGGGGTGGACGCCCGGTTCGTCGCGGACGTCCCCGGCCTGCCGACGCCCGTCACGTTCTGCGAGCTGTTCCCGCCGGACGACTTCCCGCTGTACTTCTACCGCTTCCCCAAGGCCCCCGACCTGGAGATCCGCGCCGACGAGCTGGACCTCGCCGCGATCGGGTCGACCGGGGTGCTGTGGGCGACCGTGACCGGGCTGTGCGCCGAGCCGTCCCGGACGGCGACGCTCGCCGCGCTCGGCGCCCGGCCCCGCACCGCGCTCACCGTCCTCGACCTGGACTACCGGCCGATGTTCTGGGAGTCGGCGGCCGAGGCGTCCCGCTGGACGGGCCAGGCCCTCGAACACGCCACGGTCGCCGTCGGGAACCTCGCCGAGTGCGAGGTCGCCGTCGGCGAATCCGACCCGGTGCGGGCCGCTCGCGCGCTGCTCGACCGGGGCGTCCGGCTCGCCGTCGTCAAGCGCGGCCCCGGCGGCGTGCTCGCGGTCGGCGCGGACGGCGAGGCCGTGGAGGCGCCGCCGGTGCCGGTCGAGGTCGTCAACGGCCTCGGCGCGGGCGACGCGTTCGGCGGCGCGCTCTGCCACGGCCTGCTGTCCGGCTGGGACCTGGCGCGGACCGTCGCGTTCGCCAACGCCGCCGGCGCGATCGTCGCGTCGCGGCTCGCGTGCGCCGACGCCATGCCGGAGTACGCCGAGGTGGCGGCGCTGCTGGACGGGGTGCCGGCATGAGCGTGGAGACGGGTGTGAGCACGGAGAACGGTGTGAGCGCGGAGACCGGTACGAGCGTGCCGGCACGGGCGGAGTCCCCGGCGCGGTCCCGGATCGCGGCGCTGACGGAGACCCGCGTGCGGCGCCCCGAGGCCATCGCCGAGGCGGCCGCCCGCCGGCCGCGGCGCTCCGCCCCGGCCGGCGCCACCGGACGGCTGATGATCGTCGCCGCCGACCATCCGGCTCGCGGCGCGCTCGCCGCCGGCGGCGACCCCTTCGCGATGGCCGACCGCGGCGAGCTGCTCGACCGGCTCTGCACCGCGCTGGACCGCCCCGGCGTGGACGGCGTGCTCGCCGCCCCCGACATCGTCGAGGACCTGCTGCTCCTCGGCGTGCTGGACGGCAAGGTCGTGATCGGCTCGATGAACCGCGGCGGCCTGGCCGGCGCGTCCTTCGAGATCGACGACCGGTTCACCGCCTACAGCGCCGACGCGATCGCCGCGTCCCGGCTGGACGGCGGCAAGGTGCTGCTGCGGGTGGACGACGACGACCCCGCCACCGCCGACACCCTGGAGGGCTGCGCGCGGGCGGTGTCCGCGCTCGCCGGGCACGGGCTGCTGGCGATGGTCGAGCCGTTCATCTCCCGCCGCGTCGACGGCCGCGTCCGCAACGTGCTGACGCCGGAGGCGATGATCCGGGCCGTCTCGATCGCGTCCGCGCTCGGCACCACGTCGGCGCGGACCTGGCTGAAGGTCCCGGTCGTCCCGGACATGGAACGGGTGATGGCCGCGTCGACGCTGCCCGCGCTGCTGCTCGGCGGCGAGGTCGCCGACGACCCGCGCGCCGCGCTGGACGGGTGGCGGCGCGCGCTGCGGCTCCCGACGGTGCGCGGGCTGATCGTCGGCCGGTCGCTGCTGTACCCGAGGGACGGCGACGTCGCGGGCGCGGTGGACGCGGCCGTGGACGCGCTGTGAGCGGCGGACGCCCTGTGAGCGGCGGAGTGACCTGTGAGCAGTGGAGTGCCTGTGAGCAGTGGAGTGAACGGTGAGGGGGGCGCTGTGAAGGAGAAGAAGACGATGAGGTTGACGGTCGGGCAGGCGCTGGTGCGCTTCCTGGCGGCGCAGTGGTCGGAGCGCGACGGGCGCGAGCAGCGGTTCTTCCCGGGGTGCTTCGGGATCTTCGGGCACGGGAACGTGGCGGGGATCGGGCAGGCGCTGCTGGAGTACGGCGAGGAGATGCCGTACTACATGGCCCGCAACGAGCAGGCGATGGTGCACACCGCGTCGGGCTTCGCGCGGATGAACGACCGCTTGTCGACGCTGGCGTGCACGACCTCGATCGGGCCGGGCGCGACGAACATGGTCACGGGCGCGGCGCTGGCGACGATCAACCGGCTGCCGGTGCTGCTGCTGCCGGGGGACATCTTCGCGACCCGTCCGGCCAACCCCGTCTTGCAGGAGTTGGAGGACGGGCGGTCCCATGACGTGTCGGTCAACGACTGCTTCAAGCCGGTGTCGAAGTACTGGGACCGCATCAACCGCCCCGAGCAGCTCCCCAGCGCACTGATGGCGGCCATGCGCGTCCTCACCGATCCGGTAGAGACCGGCGCGGTCACGCTCTCGCTGCCGCAGGACGTCCAGGCCGAGGCGTACGACTGGCCCGAGGAACTGTTCGCCCGGCGTGTGTGGCGGATCCCGCGCCCGCTGCCGGAGGCCCGCGACCTCGACGACGCGTGCGAGGCGCTGCGGTCGGCGGAACGTCCGCTCATCGTCGCGGGCGGCGGCGTCATCTACTCCGGCGCCACCGACGCGCTGCACGCGTTCGCCGAACGCACCGGCATCCCCGTCGCGGAGACGCAGGCGGGCAAGGGCTCGCTGGCCTGGGACCACCCGTCCGCCGTCGGCGCGATCGGAGCCACCGGCTCCACCGCGGCCAACGCGCTCGCCCGCGACGCGGACGTGGTCGTCGGCATCGGCACCCGCTACAGCGACTTCACCACCGCGTCGCACAGCCTCTTCCAGAACCCCGGCGTCCGGTTCGTCAACATCAACGTCGCCCGCGCCGACGCGTTCAAGCTCGGCGGTACCACCGTCGTCGCCGACGCGCGCGAGGCCCTCACCGCGCTGGACGCCGCCCTCGCCGGATGGACGGCACCGGACGCCCACCGCGAGAACGCGCGGGACCTGACGGCCCGGTGGAACACCGTGGTCGACGGCGCCTACGCCCTCGACCACGGCGACCCGCCCGCCCAGTCGCGGATCATCGGCATCGTCAACGAGGAGTCCGGCCCCCGGGACGTGGTCGTCTGCGCGGCCGGCTCCATGCCCGGCGACCTCCACCGGCTCTGGCGCACCCGCGACCCCAAGGGCTACCACGTCGAGTACGGCTACTCCTGCATGGGCTACGAGATCGCCGGCGGCCTCGGCGTCAAGATGGCCGACCCCTCCCGCGAGGTGTACGTCATGGTCGGCGACGGCTCCTACCTGATGATGGCGCAGGAGCTCACCACCGCCGTCGCCGAGGGGATCAAGCTCGTCGTCGTCCTCGTCCAGAACCACGGCTACGCCTCCATCGGCAACCTCTCCGAGACCGTCGGCGCCGACCGGTTCGGCACCCGGCACCGCGTCCGCACCGGCACCGGGCTCGACGGCGCGCCCATCCCCGTCGACCTCGCCGCCAACGCCGCCAGCCTCGGCGCCGACGTCCTCCGCGCGACCGGCGCCGACGAGTTCCGCACCGCCCTCCGCAAGGCCGCCGCCTCGCCCCGCACCACCGTCGTCCACGTCGAGACCGACCCGCTCGCCCCCGCCCCCGGCAGCGACGCCTGGTGGGACGTCCCCGTCGCCGAGACCTCCGAGCGCGGCGCGACGCGGGACGCCCGCGCCCGCTACGACGACGCCAAGAAGGCCCAGCGCCGCTACCTCTGAAAGGAAATCATGAGCCTGATTCAGCACCGGATCGGCGGTGTCGAGGTCGGCGGAGGCAGCACCGCCCCCCTGCACGATCCCGCGACCGGCGAGCAGTCCGGTGAGGTCGTCCTCGGCCGCGCCGCCGAGGTGAACGCCGCCGTCGGCGCCGCCGCCCGCGCCTTCGAGACCTGGCAGGACGTCTCGCAGGCCCGCCGCGCCCGCATCATGTTCGCCTTCCGCGACCTCCTCGAACGGCACGAGGACGAGCTCGCCCGGCTCGTCACCGCCGAGCACGGCAAGGTCCTCGACGACGCCCGCGGCGAGATCGTCCGCGGCCGCGAGGTCGTCGAGTTCGCCTGCGGCATCCCGCAGGCCCTCAAGGGCGAGTACTCCGACCAGGTGTCCTCCGGCATCGACGCCTACTCCTTCCGGCAGCCGCTCGGTGTGTGCGCGGGGATCGTCCCGTTCAACTTCCCGGTGATGGTGCCGCTGTGGATGCACCCCATCGCGATCGCCACCGGGAACACGTTCGTGCTCAAGCCGAGCGAGCGCGTCCCGTCCGCGTCCGCGTTCATCGCCGACCTGTACGCCGAGGCCGGGCTCCCCGACGGCGTCTTCAACGTGCTGAACGGCGACCGCGAGACCGCCGACGCCCTCATCCGGCACCCCGACGTCGCCGCCGTGTCGTTCGTCGGGTCCACGCCCGTCGCGCGGCACGTCCACGAGACCGCCACCGCCGCCGGCAAGCGCGTCCAGGCCCTCGGCGGCGCCAAGAACCACGCCGTCGTCCTCCCCGACGCCGACCTCGACCACGCCGCCGACCAGATCACCTCCGCCGCCTACGGCTCCGCCGGGCAGCGCTGCATGGCGATCTCCGTCGTCGTCGCCGTCGGCGAGGCCGCCGACCCCCTCGTCGCGCGGCTCGCCGACCGCGCCCGCGCCGTCAAGGTCGGGCCCGGCAGCGACCCCGGCTCCGACATGGGCCCCCTGATCAGCGAGGACGCCCTGCGCCGCGTCACCGGCCACGTCGACGCCGCGCAGGCCGCCGGCGCCACCGTCGTCGTCGACGGCCGCGGACGCCCCGGCCCCGGCTACTTCCTCGGGCCCTGCCTGCTCGACGGCGTCGGCACCGACCTGCCCGCCTACACCGAGGAGATCTTCGGGCCCGTCCTGATCGTGCTGCGCGCCGGGAGCCTCGACGAGGCCATCGCCCTCGTCAACGCCAACCCGCACGGCAACGGCACCGCGATCTTCACCTCGTCCGGCGAAGCGGCCCGCCGCTACCAGCGCGCCGTCCACGTCGGCATGGTCGGGATCAACGTGCCGATCCCGGTGCCGATGGCGTTCTACTCCTTCGGCGGCTGGAAGGCGTCCCTGTTCGGCGACACCCACATCCACGGGCCCGAAGGCGTCCGCTTCTACACGCGCGCCAAGGCCATCACGTCCCGGTGGCCCGAGCCGCAGGCCGCGTCCACCGCCGGCGAGCTGTCCTTCCCGACCGCGACCTGACCCGCCGAGCCGCCCCGGCCCCACCGGGGCGGCCACCGCGGATCCTCGCGGACCGCCGCGGACCACAGCGGGCCGCCGCGGACCACCGCGGGCCGCCGCGGACCACCGCGGGCCGCCGCGGATCGGCGCGCCGCCGCGGATCACCGCCGCATGCCGCCGCGGCACGCTGCGCGCCACCGCGGGACGTCGCGGACCGCCGCGGGACATCGCGGACCGCCGCGGGACATCGCGGACCACTGCGGGACGTCGCGGACCACTGCGGATCGTCGCGGACCGCCGCGGCACGCCGCGCGCCACCGCGAGCCGTCGCGGATCGTCGCAGGCCACGGGCCGCGGATCGTCGACCGGATCGGAGGACCAGGTAGTGACAGGTCAAGGACTCGTCCAGATCGGCGAACTCTTACTGGCCCTCGTGCTCTCCGCATGCATCGGCCTTGAAAGGGGCGTGCGCAACAAGAGCGCCGGCCTTCGCACGCACACCCTCGTCGGCGTCGGCGCCGCCCTGTTCATGCTGGTCAGCAAGTACGGTTTCCAGCACGCCCCCGGACCCGTCGCATTCGACCCGTCCCGCGTCGCCGCCCAGATCGTCTCCGGCATCGGCTTCATCGGCGGCGGACTCATCTTCGTCCGCCGCGACGCCGTCCGCGGCCTCACCACCGCCGCCGTCGTCTGGGTGACCGCCGCCGTAGGCATGGCCGCGGGCGGCGGGCTCTGGCTGCTCGCGATCGCGGGGACCGCCGGGCACTTCCTCGTCGTCTACGGGCTGAGCGCGCTCACCCGTCGGCTGCCGCTGGACCGGTTCCGGCCCGCCGACCAGACCCGCATGCGGCTGGTCTACCGCGACGGACGCGGCGCCCTCCGCCGCGTCCTCGTCGAATGCACCCAGCGCGGGTTCGCCGTCATCGAGGCCGACGTGGAACGCGAGCACCTGCCGGACGACTCCGACTCCGAGCGCGGTCGCGACGAGCGCCGCGACCGGGAGGAGCCCGCGCACCGCCGAGGCCGCTGGAACGCCGTCGTCACCGTCGTCCTCGAAGGGCCCGGCTCGATACCCGACCTGACCGCCGTCCTGAGCGAGCTCCCCGACGTCGTCGCCGTCACCACAGGCGCCGACCGCGACGACGAGTAGCCCGCCTTCTAACGGTTCCTCTCGGATGCTTGGGCGCTCTTATTTGAATCAACACCGAGAGCCATCCCATCTCTCGATGAGCATCAAATAGGCAGCAAGTCGCGGCGGCTTTTCCGGCCGCAAGACCAGGCAGCCAAATCAGGCGGCAGCTCACGGTGGCAACAAGACCAGGCGGCAGGTCACGTCGCAGCAAGTCATGGCGCCAGTCATAGCAGCAAGTCACCGGCAGCAAGTCACCGGCAGCAAGTCACCGGCAGCAAGTCACCGGCAGCAAGTCACCGGCAGCAAGTCACCGGCAGCAAGTCACAGCGGCGAGTCACGGCAGCAAGTTATGGCAGCAGCGCAGTAGGGCAAGAGGGGTGTTCGGGTGGTGGGGTGGCGCTTGCGTACGGGGCCGCCCCTCCAAAGTCAAGGGCGCCTTCGGCGTCGCTTCGCGATGGACTTCGTCCACCCTTGACTTTGGAGCCTCTGCGGCCCCTGGGCAGGTGTTGGGGGCAGGCTCCGCCTGCCCCGCCCCCGGGTCGCGCCACCCCACCACCCCCTCCGCCAGGAACCAAGAGACGAACTCCCCCTTCCGCGAGGTACGAAGATCGACAATAGGCCATGCGACCCGGCAGCCTTTCCCGCCCAAAAAAATACCGAGAAGAATGTGGCCCGAACGGGCTTGAACGGCCTCGAATGTCGGTCACGCAGGGTACTATTTACGTATGCAATCAGTGACGGTCGAGCTTGGGGCCGCGTCCACCATGGAACTGGTGAACGCGCTCTCAACCATCGCCACTGAACTCGCATCGCGAGAAGCCCCGGAATCTTCTGCGGCCTGCCTGGAACTCACCGAAACTCTTGTGGCTGCGTGCGATATGCAGGAAAGCGTCCTCGCCGGATTCATCGGCCGAGTCGACGCCTGCGGGGAGCAGGCCCGGTGGGGATATCCCTCCACCCAAGCATGGCTGCGATCGCGGCTGGGCATGCGCGACAGCCGCGCCAAGGAGCGCCTAACTCTCGCCCGGCAGAGCCACCGCCTGCCGGAGGTCTGCGCACAGTTGGCGGCCGGGGAACTGTCCTACGGATACGCCGTCACCGTCGCCGACTCGGTCGCGCGCCTCGACGACACCGACTGCGCCGAGGCCGAGACAATCCTCCTCGGCTTCGTCGAGCAGGGCTTCTCGGCCGGGAAGGTAGCCGCGTTCGGCCGCCGCATCCGCGACCTCATCGCCGAACGCGACGACACCGAAGACGCGCCCGACGAGGATTCGCGGCGCGGTTACGACAAGTCCTGGCTCACCACCACCCGATCCCTGGACGGCGGCCGGTACGTCAAAGGGTGGCTGAACCCCGAGGATGCCGCGATCTGGGACGGCACGCTCGCTCCGCTGGCCAAGCCGGCCGGGCCGGACGACCGTCGTGACCTCCCCGAGCGGACGGCGGCGGCGCTGTCGAGCGTGCTGTCGGGCGGGCACAAGGCGTCCAAGGTCACCGTCATCTGCGACCTGGAGACGCTCACCGGAGGCAACGCCCCGGCCCGCCTCACCGACGGCACCCCGATCCCCGCCGCCCAGGCCCGCCGCATCGCCCTCTCGGCCGGAGTCTCACCCCTCCTCCTTGGACGCGGGAACACTCCGCTGTACCTGGGATACCGGGAACGGTTCGCCTCCCCAGCACAACGCCAAGTACTGGAGACGCTCTACTCCTCCTGTGCGGTGCAAGGCTGCGAAGTGCCCGGGACACTGTGCGAAGTGGACCACGTGCATGGCTGGGCCCTTGGGCGATCGCCCACCGACATCGATCAACTCGCACTCACCTGCGGGTGGCACAACCGCTTCAAGCACAGTCGCCCCGATCAGATCCAGATCACCAAGGATCGGGACGGGCGGTACGTCTACCGGCTGCTCCCGCCACCCGACGCCAGAGGATCAGCGACCGGGGCCGGGCCGCCGGGCAGCATCGGCCGCCCACCACTCGATAACCCCGCCCTCGACTGGGCGGCATAACAGCCACGACGGCGGCTGGCGAGCCGTCGCGGCTGTCGCCGCCATGGCCTGGCCATGGCCGCTCCCCTCCCCCGGTGCCGCTGGTGCGGGATCGGTCAGGCGACCTTGCGCAGGGTCACGTTCATCGATGCCGTCCAGGTCACGCCGTCGGCGCTGGACTCGTGACGGGCGACTTGGGTGAGTCCGCCGTCGGTCATCGTTGCGGTGCATCGCGTTCGGTCACCGGTCCACCTGAGGACGTCCCCCTCGATCTCGAGCCGGGAGACGTGGACGTTGCCGAAGCTGTCATAGAACGTGGAGCTGTAGGCCTCGCCGTCAACGCCGATGATCTCGACGCCTCCCACGGACGTGTCGCCGATCTTTCCGTAGGCCGAGTGCACGATGAAGAACCCGCCGGGAGCCCACTCGTACACATCGCTGGTGAGGATCGGAACCGACGGGGCGTCCGCAGTGGCGACCGTGCGGCCTTCGTTGATCCACTTGCCGATGAGAACCTCGAGCGCTTCGTGGCGGTCGTCGCGGACGGGCGTGGCCTGGTCGGTGGTCTCGACACCTGCGGCGACGGTGACGACACGGGCCGACTTGCTGCTGTCACGGGACATCGGAGCTCCTTCGAAGGCTGTCGGGGACGCTTTCCTACGTAGTCGGAGCCGTCATGGCCGCCTCGACATCCCGTCGCGATCTCTTGCCCGATGAAGCCAGCCGCCCCACGTCACTACGGCTTGGTCCGGCGTGACGGTACGGAAGGGGGTGGTGGGGTGGCGCGACCCGGGGCGGGGCAGGCGGAGCCTGCCCCTAACGCTGCCTCAGGGGCCGCAGAGGCTCCAAAGTCAAGGGTGGACGAAGTCCATCGCGAAGCGACGCCGAAGGCGCCCTTGACTTTGGAGGGGCGGCCCCGTACGCAAGCGCCACCCCACCACCCGAACACCCCTCTTGCCGATCTCCCCATCTCCCGTCTCCCATCTCCTCGCCACTCGGAACCCTTCTCGCCCCAACGCCCAGCGCCCCAACGCCCGCCCGCCCATCGCCCAACCCCCCGCGCCCCGATCGCCCAACGCCCGCCTGTCCGCTCGCACAACGCCCGTCCGCTCGCACAACGCCTGTCCGCTCGCACAACGCCCGCCCGCTCGCCCGCCCGCCGCAATGGCGGCGGCCAGGAACGCCACTCCGACCTGCGATGAAGGGGCTCCAACAGTGCGGGCGGTACGGCCGTCTCACTCGTGTTCGTCTCGGTAGGCGGCCACTACCTCGGCGGACGGGCCGTCCATGCGGATCCGGCCGTGGTCGAGCCAGATCGTGCGGTCGCAGGTCTCCTCGATGGTGCCGAGGCTGTGGCTGACGAGGACGACGGTGGCGGCCTGCTCGCGCATCTCCTTCAGCCGGTCCTCGCTGCGCCGGCGGAAGCGGGCGTCGCCGGTGGCGAGGGCCTCGTCGATCATGAGGATCTCACTGGTCTGCGCGGTGGCGATGGCGAACCGGAGGCGCTGCGCCATGCCGGTCGAGTAGGTCCTCATCGGCATGTCGACGAACTTGCCGAGCCCGGAGAACTCCACGACGTCGTCGTACTTCTCCCGCACCTCGCTCAGCGGCATGCCCATGGCGAGGCAGCCGAGGACGATGTTGCGCTCGCCGGTGAGGTCGTTCATGAGCGCGGCGTTCACGCCGAGGAGGACGGGCTGGCCGCAGGTGAACACCTGCCCGCGGTCGCCGGGCAGGAGGCCGGCGATGCTGCGCAGCAGGGTGGTCTTGCCGGAGCCGTTGGTGCCGACGATGCCGACCGCCTCGCCGCGGCGCAGCACGAACGAGACACCGCGGAGGGCGTGGACCTCGCGGGGGCGGGGCCGGCTGCGGTGCAGCAGGCGGCGGACGCGCGAGGTGCCGGTGTCGGCCTCGGCGCCGAGCACCCGGTAGGTGACGTGCAGCTGGTCGACGACGACCATGGGATCGGCGTCCGGGGGGACGGGCGGGGCCGCGTGCTCGTCCGTCCCGGGGGCCTCGCGGGGCGCGGGTTCGGGATCTGACGGCATGGCAGGTCCTTTCCGCTCGGCGCGCGACCGTCAGCGGCGGCCCCTGGCCGGGGCTCGCTCGCGCAGGTCCTTCCCGCAGGTGGGGCGGGTACTCATCGCGGAACGGTCCGCCCGCGCAGGACGGCGAGGAGGACGAGGGCGGCGGCCTGGATCGCGACGACCACCGCGACCAGCAGGGTGACCGATTGGTCATAGAGGGCGCCGGTGAGCGCGCCGCCCGCCAGGGCGGCCACGCCGAGGACGCCGGCGAAGATCCCGTAGGCGGTGGCCCGCCGCCGCGACGGGACGAGGTCGGCGACGACCGCCCGCAGCGTGGACTCCTGGATCCCGACGGCGGCGCCCCACACCAGCGAGCCCACGACGGCCAGGGTCAGCGACCGGGTGAACGCCAGGACGGGCACGGCGGCCGACAGGACGGGCAGGACGGCGAGCGCGCGCGGGCCGACGCGGTCGTAGAGCCAGCCGTTGGCCAGCGCGGACACGGCGTCGGCGGCCATGGCCCCGGCGTACACGACCGGTACGAGGTCGGCGGGCAGCAGGTGCCGCTGGACGAGGTGGAACGACAGCACCCCGAAGGTCGCGAACCCCGTCATCGTGACGGCCGTGAACGCCGCGTAGACGAAGAAGGTGCGCGGCAGTGCCGGGACGGCGGCGTCCCGCCCCTGCGGAGCCGCGTCCTCGCGGGCGGCAGGCTCGTAGTCGGCGGGGGCGGGGACGCGGGCGCGGAGCCAGAGCAGTATCGCCATCGCGGCGACGCCCGGGACGGCCAGCACGCCCAGCGCGGGCGTGTAGTCCCCGGCTGTGGCCGCGAGGACGCCCGCCACGGTGAGCGGGCCGACGAACGCGCCGATCTGGTCGAGGGCCTCGTGCACGGCGAACCCGCGGCCCCGGCCGGTGGTGGCGGTGGCGTGCGACAGCAGCGTGTCCTTGGCCGGGGACCGGACGGCCTTGCCGACGCGTTCCGCGACGACGAGGACGCACGCGGCCCACAGGACGCCGGCCAGGCCGAGCAGCGGCACGGACACCGCCGTCAGCGCGTATCCGGCGATGGTGAGCGCCCAGAACCGGCGGGTGCGGTCGGCGAGCGGGCCCGACACCAGCCGCAGGCCGAGCGCCGCGGCCTCGCCCGCACCGGTGACGGCGCCGACGACCGCGGCGGACGCGCCGAGCGAGGCCAGCAGCGGCCCGGTGATCGACCGGGCGCCCTCGTACACGACGTCCATGAGCAGGGAGACGACACCGAAAACGACGATGAACCGCCACGGCGACAGGGCCGCGGTCCGGGGCCGCGCGCTCATCGGCGGCCGCCCGCTGCTCCCATGCCGTCCCGCCTTCCGTCGCGCCCGCGTGGAGGACCAGTGTGCGCGACGCGGCGGGCGTCAGACGCGGAAGACGCGCATCTGGAGGGCGAGGGCGGCGTAGTACCCGACGAGGGTGGTCAGCTCGAAGACGGTCTCGCGGTCCAGCGGCGGCACGCAGGCCGCCCAGGTCGCGTCGTCCACGTCGCCGGTGACGAGGGTCCCGGTGAGGCGGAGCACGGCGGCCTCGGCCGGGTCGTCGAGGTCCAGCGGCGCGCCGGCGGCGATCGCGGCGAGCTCCGCGCGGTGAGCCCGGCGGCCCGTCCGACGGCCTCGTGGGCGGTCCGCTCGAAGGCGCTGTCCCAGTGGGCGGCGACGACGAGGACGGCCATCTCGCGGGCCCGGCCGCCGAGCGAGCCCGCGTAGCGGACGGCCGCGCCGACCCGCTGGAGGGCGTCGCCGAGCGCCGGGCGCAGCAGGAACTCGTTGAACGGCCCGAGCAGCACGCCGTTGTCCGAGACCAGGTCGAACAGGCGGGGGCCCTGCGCGCGGCGGCCCTCGATGATGGAGCGGTAGAGGGCGAGCCGGTCGCCGTCGAGGTCGGCGGGCCGGAACGGGTGCTTGCGGGTCATCGGGTCCTCAGGTTCGCCGTCTGCCCGGTCGCCTCGACGAGCCGGCGCGGCGGCCCCTCGGCGAGCTGCACGAGGTGAGGCTGCGCAACGCGGAGAAGCCAAGCGTGAACACCTTCGGCGCAAGCCGGTACGCGCCGTCCGGCAGCTGTTCGAGGAACCCCACGGCGGCGAGCGTGGCCGCCATCGCGCCCTTCGGACGGGCCGCGCCGGCCCGGCGGGGTGTCGTCTGGTCACGCGGCGGCACTCGGACTCGCTTTCTCGGAAAGAGGCGACCGCACGCCGCGGCCTGTTATCGGTTAGCGCCCGGTAAATCCGCTGCCCATGCGCATCGGCCGGACGCCCGCCGGCGCGCGTCCGAATTTCGAATACACCCTGGGCGTATTCCGTCAGCCGACGGGCGGCAGGTAGCCGGCGAGGAGTTCGCGGCAGGGCGCGAGGGCGAAGAGCAGGAGGCCGATCAGCTGGTACCGGTCCGGCGAACCGCCCGGCGGCGGCGCGAGGGCGCGCTGCGCGGTGAAGAACAGCTGGTCGGGGACCAGCGGCGTCCAGTGCACGCGGTCGAGGTCGTCCGGGTCGGCGCCGCCGGCGGGCCGTCCGATGTAGGCGGGGTTGCGGGCGATGTCGTGCACGACCGTCCAGGACCAGCGGGGGCCGCCGCGCGGCGCCGGCACGCCCCGCGCCTCCAGCTCGCGCAGGATCCCGGCGATCGCCTGGCCCTGGGCCGCGCGGCTGATGATCTCGCGGACGACGCTCGCCTGCGGCTCGACGGGGAGCTGGGTCACGTAGTTCCCCTGCGCGTCGTCGATGCGGCGGTACCCGTACGGGACGGCGTTGCGTCGCGGCACTCCCGGTCTCCTCCCCCAGCCGGATCCATTGCATTATGCAATAGTTCGCCGTCAGCGAGGCGCCGGGCCGGGGCGCAGCGGGGTCGTCGAGACGTGGCCACCGCCGCAGACCACCCCCTGGTTCCAGGCGACGACGAGATGCGCGCGCTCGTCCGGCGGGGTGATCCAGGCCAGCCCTGGCGTGGGGGCGCAGGCGCCGTGCGCGGGCTCGCGCGCCCCCGGGACGATAGTCCATTGCAGGCGCGCGTAGGCACTACCCCTCGGCCGGAGGACGATGGTCTGCGGGCCGGGCGGGGAGAGCCGCTCCAGGTTCGTCGGGATCGGGTGGTCGGACGCCGTGAGCAGCAGCATCCCGACGTAGCCGCGGACGCGGCAGGCCGAACCGGACGTGTTCGTCAGGGTGAGGAACGCGAAGCGCTGCCCGGCCGCCGGGCCCGCCGTGCTGATGCGGACCTTCAGCCCGTCCGTGCGGCAGCGGCCCGAGCCGCCCCCGGCCGCCCCTGGGGTCCCCGGCGGCGTGGACGCCGTGGGCGCAGACGAGGGCTGCGACGACGTCGGCGGCGATGTCGCCGGGGGCAGGGGCGCGGTCGTCCTGGTCGGGGTCGGTGAGGCGCCCGAGCCTCCGCCTCCGCCTCCGCAGGCGCACAGGACACCGCCCGCTGCGGCGGCGAGGGTCAGCGCGTACGCCGGCCTGAGGCTCCTTCGCGCTCGCACACGCCCTCCTCGCGTCGGCATGTGCCCTATATGCCCGGTGCCGGGCCCCGTCATGATGGCCCGGCACCGACCGCTTCAGGCCCGCGCCGCAAGGGAACCGTCGCCCGGAAGGAAGACCGCCCCGACGCCCGCCGTCACGGAGGCACCGGCCGCCGCCGTCAGGGAAGCGCGGGCGCCGCCGGGGCGGAGGCACCGGCCGGCGGGCGGCCGCGCGTCAGCGGGACGTGACGGCCCGGTCCGACGGCGTCGCCGACGTGGACACGTCGAACTGGAGCCCGCCGGGCGCCGCGGACACCTCCACGTGCCGGCCGTGCGCGAGGTCCCCGGACAGCAGCAGGTCGGAGAGCTGGTCGTCCACCTCCCGCTGGATGGTGCGGCGCAGCGGGCGCGCGCCGAACTCCGGCTGGTGGCCGCGCTCGGCGATCCAGTCGACCGCCTCCGGCGTGAACGACACGGTCACGCCCTGCGCGCGCAGCCGGCGGCGCGTCTCGTCCAGCAGCAGGTCGGTGATCTGCCGCAGCTGGCCCGCCTCCAGCCGCTGGAACACGATGATCTCGTCGATCCGGTTGAGGAACTCCGGCCGGAACGACTCGCGCAGCCGCCGCATGATCCGGTCGCGCAGCACGGTGTCCTCGCCCTCCCGGCCGCCGAACCCGATCTCGGTCCGCCCGGTGATCAGGTCGGAGCCGAGGTTGCTCGTCATGATCACCACGGTGTTGCGGAAGTCGACGGTGCGGCCCTGCGCGTCGGTGAGCCGGCCGTCGTCGAGCAGCTGCAGCAGCACGTTGAACACGTCCTGGTGCGCCTTCTCGATCTCGTCCAGCAGGATCACCGAGTACGGCTGCCGCCGCACCGCGTCGGTGAGCTGCCCCGCCTCCTCGTAGCCGACGTATCCGGGCGGCGCGCCCATCAGCCGGCTGACGGTGTGCCGCTCCTGGAACTCGCTCATGTCGAACCGGATCATCCGGTCCTGGCTGCCGAACAGCGCCTCGGCGAGGGCCTTCGCCAGCTCCGTCTTGCCGACGCCGGTCGGGCCGAGGAACAGGAACCCGCCGATCGGGCGGTCCGGGTCGCCCATCCCGGCGCGGGACCGCCGGACGGCCCGCGCGACCGCCGCGACCGCGTCCTCCTGGCCGATGACGCGCTCGTGCAGGTGCTCCTCGAGGCGCGACAGCCGCTCCCGCTCCGCCTCCGTCAGCTGCGTCACCGGGACGCCGGAGATCCGCGACACGACCTCCGCGATGTCCTCGGTCGTCACCTCGGGGACGCCGACCGGCTCGTGGTCGTCGCGCATCCCGGCGAGGTCGCTCTGCAGCCGGCCGATCTCGTCGCGGAGCTCCTTCGCCTTCTCGTAGTCCTCGTCGGCGACGGCCTGGTCCTTCTCGCGGCGCCGCCGGTCGAGCCGGTCCTCCAGCTCGCGGCGGCCGCCGTCGCGGGTCCCGGACCGCAGCCGCACCCGCGCGCCCGCCTGGTCGATCAGGTCGATCGCCTTGTCCGGCAGGAACCGGTCCGTCAGGTACCGGCTGGACAGGTCGACGGCCGCGACCAGCGACTCGTCGGTGTAGCGGACCTGGTGGTGCGCCTCGTACCGGTCCCGCAGCCCGCGCAGGATCTCGATGCTGTCGTCGACGGACGGCTCCGGCACCATGATCGGCTGGAACCGGCGCTCCAGCGCCGCGTCCTTCTCGATGTTGCGGCGGTACTCGTCCACCGTCGTCGCGCCGACCACGTGCAGCTCGCCGCGCGCCAGCGCCGGCTTCAGCATGTTCCCGGCGGTCATCGCGCCCTCGGCGCCGCCCGCCCCGACGAGCGTGTGGATCTCGTCGATGAACACCACCAGCTCGTCGGCGTGCTCCCGGATTTCGTCGACGACCTTCTTCAGCCGCTCCTCGAAGTCGCCCCGGTACCGGGTGCCCGCGACGACGCCGGACAGGTCGAGCTGGACGATCCGCTTGTTCCGCAGCGTCTCCGGGATGTCGTCGTCCACGATCCGCTGCGCGAGGCCCTCCGCGATCGCGGTCTTGCCGACGCCCGGGTCGCCGATCAGCACCGGGTTGTTCTTGGTGCGCCGCGACAGGACCTCGACCGTCTCCTCGATCTCCTCGTCCCGGCCGATCACCGGGTCGATCCGGCCCTCCCGGGCCAGCGCGGTCAGGTCGCGGCCGAACTCGTCCAGCGTCGGGGTGTCGGTCCGGCCCTCGCCGCCCCCGTTCGCGGGCGGCTGCCCGCCGCCCCCGGCCGCGGACTTCAGCGAGTCCGGCGTGACGTGCGCCGCGTCCAGGATGCGTCCCGCGCTGGACCCGCGGTCGAGCGCCAGCGCGAACAGCAGGTGCTCGGGGCCGATGTAGGACGACCCGAGCGCGCGCGACACCTGGTGGGAGTCCAGCAGCGCCCGCTTGGCGGCCGGTGTCAGCTCGGGCTGGACGTCGCGCGGCTCCCCCCGGTACGCGTGGTTCTCGATCTCGTGCTGGATCGCGTCCGGGTCGGCGCCCGCGCGTTCCAGCCAGTGCCGGGTGCCCTGCTGCCGCGTCGCCGCCCACAGCAGGTGGTCGGCGTCGAGGTCGCGGCTGCCCCACCGCGCCGCCTGCGTCGCCGCGTCCCGGACGAGCTCGCGCGCAGGCTCGCTCATCAGCCGGGCGAGGTTGATCCGCTCGGTCGGCCGCCGATGCGCCCGGGTCCCGAAGAACCGGGCGAGCATCTCCTCGAACGGGTCCATCCCGCCGGATCCGTACCACGCCGTCATTGCGAGCCTCCCGTCCCCGTGCTTGGTCCCACGATGGCAACGAGTGGACCGTGCCCGCGCGCATCCGCCGGAAACCCCAGGTGGGAGCGGGTGGCGGGCTAGGGGAGGCGGGAGCCGGGGTGGACGAGGTTGACCGACAGCAGCAGGTCGCGATCGGCGAGGACCTCCTCCGGGGCGCCCTCGGCGACGATCCGGTGCTCCTCGGAGAAGACCACGCACCGGTCGGCGATGCGGGGCAGCACGTCCAGGTCGTGGGTGGCGTGCACGATCGTCTTGCCGGCGGCGCCGAGCTGCTCGATCAGGTCGGTGAGCCAGTACTGGGAGCGGGGGTCGAGGGCCGCGGTCGGCTCGTCGAACAGCAGCACCTCGGGGTTCGTGGCCAGCACGGACGCGATCGCGACGCGCTTCTTCTGCCCGCCGGACAGCTGGAACGGCGCCCGGTCGGCCAGCGCCGCGATGTCCAGCATCGCGAGCACCTCGTCGACGCGCGCGGACGCCTCGTCCGGGGCGAGCCCGAGCTGGAGCGGGCCGAACGCGATCTCCTCGCGGACGTTCGGGGAGAACACCTGCGCGTCGGAGTTCTGGAACACGAACCCGACGCGGGACCGGAACGCCTGCGAGAACTGCTCGTCCTCCAGGGTGTCCTCGGTGACCGGGTGGCCGAACGCGGTGAACTCGCCGGAACTCGGGAAGACCAGCCCGTCCAGCAGCTTGAGCAGCGTCGACTTGCCGCAGCCGTTGGCGCCGAGCAGCGCGACGCGCTCGCCGGGCCGGACCGTCAGCGACACCTTGTCCAGCGCCGGGTAGCGGTCGAGATAGGAGTAACTGACGTCACGGCACTCGAACGTGACGTCCGTGGTGCCTGTGGTGCCTGTGGTGCCTGTGGTGCCTGTGGTGCCTGTGGTGCCTGTGGTGCCTGTGGCGCTCGTGGCCTGCGGTGCGGCGTGCGGTTCAGCTTCCAAGGAGACGGTCCCCGATGAGAATCGCCGCGGCGAGCGCGGCACAGCAGAGGGCGGCGGCGATGTCGAGGCCGGCCAGCCGGAACGACTGGAGGGTCTTGGCGTCGCCGCGGTAGCCGCGCGCCGTCATCGCCTGGTGCACCTCTTCCGACAGTTGGTTCGCCTTGCCGAACAGCGCGCCGCCGCTGGCGCCGAGGAAGGCGCGGGCGCCGCCGTCGTGCTTGGCCGCCCCGATGGTACGGGACGTCCGGGCCTGGTACATGTCCGTGACGGTGTTGAGCAGCAGGAAGATGTACCGGTACGCCATCCCGATGATCAGGATGAAGATCCGCGGGACGCCGACCGAGCGCAGTGCCGCCAGCAGCCGCACCCACGGCGTGGTGAGGGTCAGCAGCACCACCAGCGAGATCGACACCGCGACCCGGCTGACGACCAGCCCCGCGGACGTCAGGCCCTGGCTGGTGAACCCCTCGGCGCGGCCGTGCCAGTGCCACAGCGTCAGCACCACGTCCCCGTGCGTCACGACGGACAGGGTCGCGGGCAGCACCACGATCCCCGTGAAGATCGGCACGAACAGCCAGACCCGCTTGATGAAGAACCCGACCGGCAGCCTCGACGCGGCGGCGAGCGCCAGCGTCACCGCGTACACGGCGAGGAGCGTCGGGATGTTGCGGGCCAGCCCGGCCGCGACCAGCAGCACGATGACCGAGACGAACTTCACCCGCGGGTCGATCCGCTGGAGCAGCCCGTCCTGTCGGGCGGTGTCGTCGCTGAACATCACCTGGCGCAGCAGTCCCGCGCCGCCGTTCAGCGTCTTGCGCAGGTAGCTGCCCTTCTTGCGCTTGCCGACGCACCCGCACGGGCACATCGCCAGCTCGCCCTGCAGCAGCCACTGCGGGACCTGCACCCGCTCGGAGACGGCCTGCTCGCTCATGACCGCGCCTCGCCCGTCGCGGCCTCCTGGGACGCGCCGCGCCGCCCGGCGGCCCACCGGACCGCCATCGTGATCAGGAAGATCGCGGCGCCGACGATCGCGATGCCGACGACGGCGGAGACGATGTAGCCGAGCGTCGGATGCGCGTCCGAGGTGAAGTCGTAGCCGTTGAACAGCGCGTGGTGCCAGAAGCCGTTGTACTTGTTCAGCCCGCTCGGCACCGCGGACAGCCCGTATTTGTGCAGGTCGAGGTCCTCGGGGGCGTCCTCGCCGAACGCGCCGCCGGGCGCGAGGAGGCCGAGCGGGGTGAGGACCGCCATGACCGCGACCGCGCCGAGCGCGACGTGCATCGGCCGGACGCGGCGCCGCCCGGTGTTCCTTCCGCCGGACCCGGTGGTGTCCTTCTCGCCGGGCACGGCGACGCCCGCGTGGTTGACGCGCAGCAGCGGGACGTTGGCGCGCTGGAGGTACGCCACGACGCCGCCGGTCAGGATGCCCTCGGCGATGCCCGCGATGGTCAGGTGAGCCAGCATCATCGCGGGGATCGTCTGGTCCAGGTGGTACGGCGCGTACAGCGGCGCGCCCGCCGAGTTGTGGAACAGGTCGGGCTGGACGCCGAACTCGATCGCCGCCGCGAACGCCGCCGCGTTGATCCCCGCGTACCCGCCGGCGGCCGCGGCGAGGGCCCGGCGCGGCGCGGTCAGCTCGGACCGTCCGGCGATCAGCTTGTACACCCCGTACCCGACGAACGGCGCGAGGACGGCCATGTTCGCGCAGTTGAAGCCGAACGCGAGGACGCCGCCGTCGCCGAACAGCAGGGCCTGGAAGCCCAGCGCCACGCTGACCGCGAGCACCGCCGCCCACGGCCCCAGCAGGATCGCGATGATCGTCGCGCCGATCGCGTGCGCCGTGGTGCCGTCCGGGATCGGGATGTTGAACATCATCACCAGGAAGCTGACGGCGGCCAGCACGGCCAGCGTCGGCACGTGCCGGTTGCGGACCACGCGCTGCACGCGGCGGACCGCGACCGCCCAGGCCGGCACGGCGATGACGTAGCCCACCGCGCAGGTCTGCGGACTGAGGTATCCGTCCGGAATGTGCATGCCCACCCACTCACGCTCAACGACGCACAGAAGCCGCAGTTGCGACCTACTCGCAATAAGTTAGTCGAACTCGGCACACCCGACCACAGCCGCCCCGGCAGGTAAGGCCACTGGGACCCTCCGGCCACCCATCCGCCCGCTCATCCGCGCAGGTCAGCCGGGGCCGGTCGCCAGGCCGGTCAGCCAGGCCGGTCAGCCGCGCCGGTCAGCCGCGCCGGTCATGAAGGCTGGCAGTGCCCGCACCACACGGTCGTCCGGCCGGACACGCGCCGCCGCGACAGCGGGGTCCCGCAGCGCGGGCACCTGCCCGCGGGATCGTCGCGGGCCCCGGTCAGCCACGTCCGGCGGGGCGGCACCCGCTCCGCCTTGATCGACTCGCGCAGGACGCGCCGCATGGCCCTGTGCAGGGTCCCGATGTCGTCCTCGTCGAGGTCGCGGACCTGCCGCAGCGGGTTGATCCGGGCGAGCCAGCAGATCTCGTCGGCCAGCAGGTTCCCGAGCCCGGCGATCAGCGACTGGTCGGTCAGCGCGGACTTGAGCCGCCCGCGCCGCCCTCCGAGGCGCCCGGCGAGGTCGCTCCGGGACAGGTCCAGCGCGTCCGGTCCGAGGTCGGCGAGCAGGCGCTCGGCGTCCCGCTCGTCCCGGGCGAGGCGGACGCCCTGCAGCTTGCGCATGTCGCGGAAGCGCAGCTCGCCGCCGTCCAACCGCCATAGGACCCGGTCGTGCCGGTGCTCGGGCTCCCCCGCCGAATGCCACGACAGCGATCCGGTCATGCCGAAATGCAGGATGAGTACTGGACCCTCGGCGGGCGCGATGAGCCATTTGCCCTGCCTGCGCGGTCGGTCGAACCGGTGTCCGCGCAGCTCGCGCTCCAGCCGCCCCTCGCTCACCCCGCGCAGCACCCCGGCGTCGCGTACCTCCACGGACCGGATCCGGGCGCCGGCGTGCTCGGCCAGCACCCGGCGGAACCCCTCGACGTCAGGAAGCTCGGGCATCCGCTCCCCTTACCCGTCCTGCGCATTCCACGTCACGGTTTGTCACCGTTGGCCATAGCCGGGACCGGCGGGCCGGATTACCGTCGCGGTAGACCGAATCCGAAACGATCGCTATTCGATTCGACGTCGCATGCCCGACCGTCCCACCCCCGGGAGCCCCCATGCGCCGCAGGCCCGCCGCCCTCGCGCTCGCCGCCGCCCTCGCCCTCGGCCTCACCGCCGCGCCCGCCCTCGCCGCGCCCGGACCGCCCGGACCGCCGGTCTCTCCGACCACCGCGGCCGCCCTCGAAGCCGCGGACCTGCCGAACTTCGACCGGCTCACCCCGTCCACCCACCCGGTCGAGCTGACCAGCGACCCCCGCGACCTCGGCAAGGTCACCTACACCTACAACGGCCAGACGCACACCGTGCGGGACTACCTGAACCGCGCCGCGCAGGGCTTCCTCGTCCTCGACGGCACCCGGATCCTCGACGAGTGGTACGCGCCCGGCTACTCCAAGGACTCGCTGTTCCAGTCCTGGTCGATGGCCAAGTCCTACACCGCCGACGCCATCGGCGTCGCCCTCGGCGAAGGCAGGATCCGCTCCATCGACGACACCGCCGGCGCCTACGTCCCCGAACTCGCGAACACCGCCTACGGGTCCGTGACGATCCGCAACCTGCTCCGCATGGCGTCCGGGATCGGGTGGAACGAGACCGTCGACGACGTCCCGCTGCACGTCGGCGTCAGCCTCGGCCTCTACAGCACCCTCCAGTTCGCCGCGACCCGCACCAAGGCCGTCGACCAGGGCACCCAGTTCAACTACACGAGCCTCAACACCGCCGTGCTCGCCCTCGTCCTCCAGCGGGCCACCGGGGAGCCGTACTACCGGTACCTCCAGGAGAAGATCTGGGGCCCGGGCGGCATGGCCGGCACCGCGTACGTCGGCAACGACTCGCACGGCGACGCCCTCGGCTACTGCTGCATCTACGCCACCGACCGCGACTTCGCCCGCATGGGCAAGCTCATGCTGGACGGCGGGCGCGGCGTCGTCCCGGCGTCCTGGGTGTCCCAGGTGGGCACGCCGTCCGGCGTCAACCCGTCCTACGGCCTCGGCTGGTGGATCGACGGCCAGGACGGCTATTACGCCAGCGGCCTCGGCGGCCAGCTCATCTACGTCTCGACGAAGTACCGCGTCGTGATCGTCAAGAGCACGTTCCTCAACCCGGACGAGAGCGAGACCCTGCCCGCCTTCCGCGCCGTCGCCGCCGAGGTCGCCCGCACCCGCTGAGCGGTCACTCCTCCATGCGGGGGTTGACGAACACGTCCTTGATCTCCGCGGCCGTCAGGTCCGTGCGCCCGGTGAGGTCGTTGCGCGGGTCGGCGAAGCGGAACCGGTACCCGCCGGGAGGCAGATGCCCGATCTCCCACCAGTTCCCGTCGAGGTCCTTGAGGTAGAACGAGTACACGCCGTGCTGCCGCACCGGCTTATTCAGCTCCTTGACGCCGTACTCGTCCGCCACCTCGCGGATGGCCCGGTACGCCTCGTCGACCTCCTCGTCGCTGCCCACGTCCAGTCCATTGTGATAGAGCAGCGGCATATCCGGCCGGTCCGGTTTCGATTCCACGCACACATAGGTGTGGTCGCCACCGAGGCGAATATAGAGCGCCGCCTTCATCGGCTGGACGACCTCCAGCCCGAGGACCTCCTCGTAGAACCGGCGGCTGGCCGCGACATCGGTGATCTTGAGCGTTCCATGGGACAGGAACCGCGTCTTCACGGCCGGTTCCCTCGTCGAACGCTGCGTGATCCCGGGCATGGACGTCTCCGTTCACCCTCGACGGCGATGGCCTCCATTCCATGCCAACCAGCGGCTTATGTCCACAATGCCGGAAGAGTGAGTATTCCCGCCGCGCCCCCGAGCACCGTCACGGCCCCGCCTGGCGCCGTTCAGCGCCCTTGCCCGCCCAGGTGAGCAGGGCGTCCACATGCCGTCGCCGGAGGCCGTCAGCGGGCGCGACGGGAACCAGGCGGATGCCGCGATGCGGCCACGCCTGGCGCCGCGCCCTGAACGGGATGACGTCGTCCACCCAGGCGAAGCGCCGCCCGTCGGCGTGGCGGAGGATCGGCGCCCATTTCCGCATCCTCGGAAGCTGCGTCACCGGCAGCCTGGGGTCGTCGGGCCGGTACCTGTAGGCCGACAGCGCCACGTACGGCAGTTCGGGCAGCCCGAGGAGCGGTCCGATGTAGGTGTTGGCGTGCTCCTCCCAGGTGCTCGCCCAGACCAGCTCGTAGCGCTCCCGCAACTCGGCCAGCCATTCGGCGTGCCGGCTCGAAAGGCGAACGGTCATCCTGCCGATGCGGTGCTCGGTGAATTCCTCCGGACGGCTGGGCGCCTCGGGGTTCAGGACGCCGTCGATGTCCAGGTACAGGACGGGTTTGGCCGACGGCCGGACGCCTGGGCGCGGGATTCCGCCGATGCCCCAAGTCATGGTCGGATCATGGCGCATGGGCACGGCGGTTTCCGGGCGGTCTCGGTCATTCGGGTGGGGGGAGTTCGGCGGTCTTGAGGAAGTGGGGGTAGGCGGCTTGGTGCGGCGCGGGGTTCAGAGCTTTGGCGGCGAGCCAGGCGTCGTTGTCGTAGGTGTTCTCGTAAAGGGCGCCGTCGTCACAGATCAGGGTGGCGATGGCGCCCCGCCGGCCTTCGCGGCGCATTTTCGCGGCCAGGTGGAAAGCGCCCCAGAGGGCGGTCCCGGTGGACGGTCCCGCGCGGAGGCCCGTCACTTCGCGGAGGACGCGCATCGCGGCGACGCTCGCGGCGTCGGGGACCGGGATGACCAGGTCCACCAGCGACGGAGTGAAACCGGGCTCCATCCGGGGGCGGCCGATCCCTTCGATGCGGGACGGCATTCCGGTCGCGTAGTCGTCGGCGCCCGACGCCCATCCGGGGAAGTAGGCGGAGTTCTCGGGGTCGGCTATGGCGAGCCGGGTGGCAAGGCCGCGGCGGCGGATCTCGCGGCCGATGGCCGTCGAGGTCGCGCCGCTGCCCGCCCCGACGACCACCCATTCCGGGGTGACGCGGTCGAGGAGGGCGCGGCCGACGTCGTCCTCGGCGGCGGAGACGGCCCGGGCGCTGTTGGCGAGGTAGTCGAGGTAGACGCCGCCGCGGTCGTCCGCGTATTGGCGGGCCTCGTCGTAAATGGCGAGCGGGGGATGCACGAGGTGGCAGGTGCCCCCGTGGCTCCGGACGCGCTCGATCTTCTCGGGGGCGGACCGGCGAGGCATGACGGCGACGAACGGGAGGCCGAGCAGGCGCGCGAAGTACGCCTCGGCGACGGCCGCGTTGCCGCCGGTCGCCTCGACGACGGTGGTGCCGCTCCGGATCCAGCCGGTGCGCAGGCCGTGGCGGAACAGCGCGCGCGCCGTCCGATGCTTCAGGCTCCCGGTCGGGTGGACGGACTCGTCCAGCAGGTGCAGCGTCACGCCCCACTCGGCGGGCAGCGGGAACGCGTGCAGGCGGGGGGACGGTGCACGCCGCGCCTCCGCGTCGAGGATCTCGAGCGGGTTCACCGGGCGGCGCGGTCGCGGATGGAGGCGACGGAGACGCCGCCGTCCGGGTGGCGGGCGAGCTTGCCCCGGTTGACCAGGTCCTGGACGCCCTGGCGGGTGATGCCGAGCATGGCGCCGGCGACGGAGCGGCTGACCGAGGCGCGGCCGGGGTGCCCGATCAGCCGCACGACGGCCCGCCCGAACGGCGTCCGCCACCAGGACGGGTCCGGGTCGAACGGCTGGACGACCGCCAGCACGCGGGCCGCGGCGGACCGGGCGAGGGCCGGGTCGGGGCCGAGGATCTGCGCCGCCCACATCTGCGCGTCCGCGTCGAGGCGGCGGCGCAGCGCCGTGAGCGGCTCGGTGCCGTCCGGGAGCGCGGCGCCGTCGAGCAGCGCGTCGAGCGGGGCGAGGAACCGCGCTTCGATCTCGCCGGCGAGCTGCCGGTAGAGCGCGGTGTGGGTCTCGGTCGACGCGCCGCGCGTCCGTGTCGCGTCCATGGGGCCCTTCCGTGCGGGGTCCGCCCAGTCTCGGCTACTTGCGGTTGAGCGTCAAGTAGCCGGGACCTGGGCGGACGTCCGCCGGTCACCGGGCGGCGGTCGCGGTGACGCGGGCGGTGGCGATCACGTGGGAGCCCATGGTGAAGGACGCCAGCGCCGGGCTCGCGGCGGCGGGGACGCCGGCGTCCGCGACGTCCAGGGCCAGCACGGTGATCTCGTAGCGGTGCGGCCGGTCCCCGACGGACGGGCAGGGGCCCAGGTAGGAGGCGGTCCCGGCGTCGTTGACGCCCGCGACGGCACCGGCCGGGACGGACGTCGCCGTGGCGGGCAGGCCGCGCACCGACCAGTGCCAGAAGCCGCTGCCGGTCGGGGCGTCCCGGTCGAACATGGTGACGGCGAAGCTCCGCGTCCCGGCGGGGGCGCCGGACCAGGACAGGCGGGGCGGGACGTTCCCGCCCGTGCAGCCGAACGAGTCGGCGTACGACGCGGCGGGGAACGTCCCGCGGGCCAGGTCGGGGCTGGTCACGCGGAAGCGGCCGGCCTGCTTCGGGATCCCGTCGCGCACCTTGTGGTATCCGAAGGCGGGGGCGGTCTGGGCGGACGCCGCGGTCACGGTGGCGGCGGTGGCGGCGACGGCCAGGGCGGTGCCGGTCAATGCGGTGAAGGTTCGTTTCCTCATGGCCGCAACGATCCCGGCGTCCCGGAGGCCGGTACAGGTCGTCCGCATCCTGGTACGCGGAGTGCCACGCTCACCGCGCCGGGCGTGCGCGATGCTAGGGGGATGACGGCACGACGCGGCGAACTGGCGGCCTTCCTGCGGGCCGCGCGGGAACGGGTCCGCCCGGCGGACGTGGGGCTCCCCGACCTGGGCCGGCGCCGCACGCCCGGCCTGCGCCGCCAGGAGGTCGCCGAGCTCGCGGCCGTGAGCATCGACTGGTACGTCCGGCTGGAGCAGGGGCGGGTCGGGACGCCCGGTTCCGCCGTCCTGGACGGCATCGCGGCCGCGCTGCAGCTGTCCCCGGCCGAGCGCGTCCACCTGCATCTGATCGCGCGCGGTGAGGCGCCGCCGCCTCCGCACGTCCCGGCGCCGCTCAGCGGGAGCCTGCGCGCCGTCCTCGACGGGATGCCGCTGCTGCCCGCCTACGTGATGGACTTCCGGTTCGACATCCTGGCCCGCAACGCGGCGGCGGCCGCGCTGTTCGGCCGGAAGTTCGGCCAGGACGAGATGGACAACACGGCCCGCATGCTGTTCCTGGTGCCGGAGGTCCGCGAGACCAACGTCGACTGGGCGGCGTTCGCCCGCGAGATGGTCGGCAACCTGCGCGTCAACCAGGCCCGGTATCCCGACGACCCGCGGCTGGCCGAGGTGGTCGGGGAGCTGCGCGCGGCGAGCCGCGACTTCGCGGCCTGGTGGGACGACCAGCACGTCCACGAGCGGTCCCGGGGCAGGAAGCGCCTGCGGCACGAGACGGCGGGCCTGATGACGCTCGACTACGACATGCTCGCCGCGCTGGACGGCTCCGACCAGCGGCTCTTCGTCCTCACTCCGGCGGACGAGGCAAGCGAGGGGGCGCTGCGCGGCCTCGTCACGGCGCACGCCACCGCGCTCGCCAGCGCGAGCTGACCGGCCCGGTTCCCTCGCGGGGGCACCGCCCGGCTGCGTCCATCGGTCAGTCGGCGGCCGCCGGTGCTACGTCCAGCACCGCCTTGCCGGCGATGCGCCGGTCCAGCAGTGCTCGGGCCGCCTCGGTGACGCGTTCCCAACCACCACGCCAGTCGACCTCCGGGGAGAGCCTCCCGGCCGCCACGAATCCCAGCAGTGTGGCCAGGTCGGGGCCGACCTCGTGAACGTCGCCGAACGTGCTGATCGTCTTGGCCGGGCCGAGGGAGAACAGCGAGTGCGGCGCGAACACCGCCGGTTCATCGGATGCCCAGCCGATGCTCTGCACGTCACCGCCCGGGGCGAGGAGTTGCCAGGCCGCGGTCAGTTGTTGCCCGCCGACGGTGTCCAGGATGAGATCGACCGGCCGGTCGATGCCCTCCAGCCCGACCACGACCTCGTCGGCCCCGAGTTCGCGCAGGCCCTCGCCGCGGGCCACCGACCCTACCGAGGCGATGACGTGCGCACCGCCGAGGGCCGCCAGTTGGACGGCATACCGACCGACGCCGCCGGCCGCACCGGTGATCAGCACCCGCCGGCCCAGGATCGGGCGAGAGCGCAGCGTGCGCAGCGCGCTGAGACCGGCCATCGGCAGTGCGGCGGCGTCGGCCAGGTCGACCTCGGCGGGGACTTCGGCCACCGCGCTGGTCTCCACGACCATCCGCTGGGCCCATGCTCCGGCGCCGAACGCCGCCACTCTGGCGCCTGCGGCCGGTCCGGTGCCGTCCGCTGCGGCGCTGACGACGACACCGGCGGCGTCGTAACCGTGCACCGTTCCGGCTGGAAGCCGTCCGGCGAACGCCACCTCGCCGCGGTTGAGCGAAATGTGCCGCACATCGAGCACCAACTGGTCGGGCGCGGGGTGCGGTTCGGCGGCCGTCCCGAGACGCAGGGAGCCGGGAGCGTCGGGATCGACGACGAGCGCGGGCATGTCCATCAGAGTCTCCTCCGTTGGCGGCTTCATCCGGACTGATGGTCCGGTTAGCGTACGGTAGCATATCCGGACCGACAGTCCGTCTCAGTGGGAGCACCGATGGCCCAACAGCGCGCCGAACGCGCCGACGCGGCCCGCAACCGCCGCGCTGTGCTCCAGGCGACCGAGCGGCTTCTGGCCGAAGGCGGCGGGGAGCATGTTTCGCTCGATCGCGTTGCCGCCCTTGCCGGGGTTGGGAAGGGCACCGTTTTCCGTCGCTTCGGCAACCGCGCCGGGCTGTTGCAGGCACTGCTAGAGGAACGGTCCCGCGAGCTACGTGACGCGATCAGGAACGGACCGCCGCCTCTGGGGCCCGGAGCACCCGCCCGGAAACGGCTGCTCGCCTTCCTCGACGAACTCGGTGCGATCGCCGAAGGCAACGCCGTCCTGCTGACCGCACACGAGCAAGCCTGCGCCGAGGACAAGTACGACGATCCCAGCTACCGGTTCTGGCACCGCCATCTCAGCACGCTGTTCGCGGAAGCGCGCCCCGACCTCGACGCGGACTTCCTGGCTCATGGGGTGCTCGCCGTCTTCGACGGCGACCTGATCCGACTGGTGACACCGCCCGACGACCCCCGCCGTTTCACCCGCTCGATCCAGCAGATGGCCATGGCGCTGCTCGGTGGCGATGATCGGCGGGGAGAGATCGATCGACCGGCCGGGTCCTGATCGTCGGTCCGACCGCCGGCTGAGGTAGTGGTGCGGGAGGGGCGCCGCATCGGCTCCTCCATGCTCACGCGGCCCTACGGCACCGGCGCACCAGGACATTTGTCCCGGTCGAACCTGCGAGGAACGGCTCTGCCGCCGGTGCCGCCCCGCGCTGCACGATCGGGTCGTCAGCAGGACAGGGCACCCGAAGGAGCGGACATGCAAGCCATCTCCACCCGCCGGCGGGCCGCCGCCGAGCCCGTCCAGGCCGTCCAGCCCGCCCGGCCGGACGGGCTGGACGCGGTCAGGCCGCTGCCGGTCTGGTTCTTCGCCTTCGAGGGCGTGCTGGGCGCGGCGTACGACATCTGCCACGTATGGCACTCGGCGTGGATGGCCGTCGTCGCGATCGCGGCGGTGAACGCCGTCGTCGGCCTGACGGTGCTGCGCCGCCGGATCAAGCTGGTCAAGGCGATGCTGAAGAACGGCCGCACCCGTCTGATCGCGTTCGGGCTGATCGCGCTGCGGGCCGGGCTGCACCTCGTCCTCGGCGTGGCCGGCGCGGACGTGACCGGCACCGCCGCGCACCTCGCGTTCGCCGCGGGCATGGCCGCCGCGACCGTGGGGCTGCTCTGGTTCGACCAGCGCGTCACGTTCCGCGCCCTCGGCCTCGCCGCCCGCTGACGCCGCGGCGGAGTCAGGTCCGCCGCGGTGCGGCCAGCGCGACCTCGACGGAACCGCGCGTCCCCCAGTCGCCGACCCTGCGGCACGTGCACATCGCGTACAGGTACAGCGGCCGCAGGACGAACAGCCGCCACAGCGCGATCAGCGGCGTGCAGGCGAACAGCACCGCGCGCGCCCACGCCGGCTCGTCGCTGCGCTGGACGACGAAGATGCGCAGGGCCGACAGGTAGCTCAGGACGATCCCCACCTGCACGCCCGAGGACGCCACCGGGCCGAGGTGCGCCCGGTAGTAGGGGTCGAGGAGCAGGACCGGCGGCAGCAGCAGCGCCAGCACCAGGTGCAGGTACTCGCTCACCGTCATCCAGAACACGGCGCCGGTCACCGGCATGTACCGCAGCCACCACAGGTGCCGGACGGTGGTCCCGCGCATCCAGCGGAGCTGCTGCTTCAGGTAGTGGTCCAGCCGTTGCGGGACCAGCGTGAACGCGATCGCGCTGGGCTGGTGGACGGTGTCGCCGTCCAGCAGCGCATAGAAGGTGAGCATCGAGTCGTCGTTCATCTGCATCGGCCGGCGGGCGAACCGCTCGTGCTCGTACACGCCGGCGGCGCGGCGCACCACGTCGCCCCGGTAGAACGCCAGCGTCCCGGAGTTGATGGTCACCCGCCGCAGCACCGACTGGGCGCTGCGCACGCCGCGCGTGAACGGCAGGTACAGCACGCACGTCATGCGGGTCAGCAGGCTCGCCGTCCGGTTGAGGACGAGGACGTGCCCGCCCACCGACTGCACGCGCGGGTCCGCGAACGGCAGCAGGCCCTCCCGGACGGCGTGCCGGTCGAGGACGGAGTCGCTGTCGAGCGTGACGAAGACGTCGGCGCCGTCCCCGGCCAGGGCGTGCATCTGCGCGAACCGCTTGCCCCGGTTGGGGGTGTACTCCCAGGACGTGCCGATCCCGAGCGCGGACGCGGCCGCCTCGAAGTCGCGGCGCACGTCGTCGAAGGTGACGGGCTCGCCGGCGGCGTCGGCGGATCCGTCGTTGACGACCCGGACGCGGTCCACCCGCCGGCTCTGCTCCAGCACCGAGCGCAGGCAGGCGCGCAACGCGGCCGGGTCCTCGTTGTAGACGGGCACCTGGACGGTCACGGTCAGCTCGTCGAGGGCGTCCCGCTGCTCCTCGGACGCCTTGAACGGCCGTTCCAGCCAGGAGACCGGGAGCCACCACAGGGCGAGGAACGACACGCCCCAGGCCACGCAGGTCGCCCCGAGCGGGGTCCGGAAGGTGGTGACGCTGGCGACGAGATGGCTCACCGCCCAGGCGGCGAACCCGGCCAGCGGCAGCGCCGCCAGCGCGATCCGGGTCCGCGGTGGCGCGTACCGCGCCCGCGGCGACCGGAACTCAGTGTTCAAGCGGCCCGCGCCCGCGCCGGAACCCGAATCTCACGAGCACCGCGCCGACCAGGACCAGGCCGAGGCCGACCGCGGCGAGCCAGACATGGCCCATCGCGAATCCGGTGTAGGCGAGCGTTCCGCCGGTGGCGGCCGATCCGTACGGCATGGGGTCCCCTCCCGCGACGATCATTGCTTCCCTCCCGCCTACCCGGCCGCGTTCAAATGATCATCCGCGGCCGGCAAAGCCTCCGCCGCCCGGACCGGGAAGCGCGCGGCGGCGGCGGGGGACGCCATGACGGCGATGACGAACGCGGTGGTCAGGATGGAGCAGAGGCCGAGGGCGGCGATGCCCGGGGACGGGTGGTTGACGAACGGCCCGGTGACGAGCAGGAGGAACGCCTCGTACCCGGCGGCCCAGCCGCGCGTGCTCGCGCGCCGGCCGCGGAACGCGGCGGCCAGCGCGACCGCCGCGACCGCGAGCGCGAACGGGTAGACGGCCAGGAACATCATCGCGGCGCCCACGCGGGCCTCGGCGCCGGTGGCCCTCTCCCCGTACGCGACCATCGCCGTCCCGGCGGCGACGAGCAGCGCCGCCTGCGCCCCCAGGACGGCGCGGGCCGCGGTGACCAGGCGGCGGCCGAGGGCGGGGCCGGGGAGGAAGGCGCGTTCGCTCATGCCCGCCACGATGCCGCACCGGCCCGTCCGTGCGCATGGGCGCGGATACTCAGTTACCGGCAAGTAGTGGCCCGTGGGCGGGGCGTCAGGAGCCGAGGATCTCCGCGAGCACGGCCGCCTGACTGTGCTCGACGTCCTTGGTGGCGGTGAGCAGCGTCAGCGGGCCCGGGTCAGCGTCGCCGCGCAGCCGGTCGAGGGCCGCGGCGCGCTCGGGGTCCTCCAGCTCGGCGCCGTAGCGCCGCCGGAACTCCTCGAACCTCTCCACGTCGTGCCCGTACCACTTGCGCAGCTCGGTCGACGGAGCGACGTCCTTCTCCCACCGAGAGAGGCGGGCTTCCTCCTTCGACAGGCCGCGCGGCCACACGCGGTCCACCAGGACCCGCTCCCCGTCCCCGTCGGCGGCGCCGTCGTAGACGCGGCGCACCCTCACATCACGTCCCATGAGCCCGTCCTACCCCGTCACCGGCGGCCGAGAGCCGGGAAATGTCGGACCCCCGCCGCACAATCGGAGCCATGAGCGCCCGGACGCCACTGTGGCGGCTGACGCCGGCGCAGCGGCTGCTGGAAGGCGGCGCGCTGCTGAACTCGGTCGCCTTCTTCGCCGCCATGCCGTTCGCGCCCCTCTACCTGAGCGAGCACACCGGGCTCGGCAAGCCGGCCGTCGGCGCGGTGGTCGGCGCGGTCGCGCTCACCGCGGCGTTCGGCGGCCTCGCGGGCGGCGTGCTCGTCGACCGCCTCGGCGCGGTGCCGCTGATGCGGGTCGGCCTCGTCCTCCACGTGGCCGTGTACGGGCTGCTGGCCGCGGTGAGCGACCCGGCGGCGATCGTGCTGCTGTTCCTGGCGCTGGGCGCGGCGCGGCTAATGGTGGAGCCGGGCGCGAAGAAGCTGCTGTCCCACGCCGCCGACGCGGAGGGGCGGATCTTCCGGATCCGGTACATGACGCTGTGCGCCGGAGCGATCGTCGGGCCCGCGATCGGCGGCGCCCTCTACCACGCCGGCGCGGTCGCGTTCTTCGCCGTCCCGGCCGCCTTCTACGCCGCCTACCTGCTGCTGGTGCTGCTGCGGAACCGGGAGCTTGCGGCGCTGCGGCCGCCCGCCGGGGACGGCGACGCCTCCGCCCCGTCCGCGCGGGAGGCGCTCCGCGCGACCCTCCGGGACCGGCGCCTGCTCGCGGTGGTCGGCGCCGAGGGCTACTTCGCCGCGCTGTTCATCACCAACGCCGTCCTGGCGCTGCTGTTCCAGCTCCCCATCGACCGCGTGTCCGGGCGCCTCAGCCGCGCCACGATGGTCTGGGCGGGCGCGTCGGGCTTCACGCTGGCGTTCGGCTGCTTCTGGGCGAGCCCGGCCGGCCTCGCCTGGCTGTACGCGGGCATCGTGTTCTGGACGGCCGGCGAGGGCATCCTGCTCCCGATGCCGGACATGGCCGTCCACGAGATGGCGTCCGACGAGCTCAAGGGCGCCTACTTCGGGCTGTCGGAGGTGCGGCAGCTCGGGTTCTTCCTCGGGCCGCTCGCGGGCGGGTTCCTGCTGGACGCCGGGACGGCGCCGTACTTCGCCGTCATGGGGACGTCCATCTTCCTGTGCGTCCCGCTCCTCGCCCGACGCGCCGCACCAGCGCGCCCCGAGCCCGTCCCCGCCCGGGAGGCGGCCTGACCGGGAGGCCGGCCCCGGGAGGCCGAGCGGGGTCAGTCGAAGTGGAAGGCGTGGTGCTCGGCGGCGGTGCGGCGGGCGAACTCGCCGGCCAGCGCGCGGCCGAGGACGTCGTCGTCGGGACGGTGCCGCTCCAGGTACTCCAGGGCCTCGGCGAGCTCGGCCGCGGTGAGGCGGCGGAGCGGCTTGCCGGTCCAGGGCGGCGGCGGGACGTTCGGCCGGCCGGGACGCGGGGCGGGCGGACGGGCGCTCACGGAATGCGGGCCTTTCGGTTGCGACCGCGCGGCGGCCGGTGCGGAATGGTCGGTTCGAATAGGATCGGCGGGTGCATTGGTGGAGCCAGCAAGCGTGCGACGCGGCGGCGGAGGCGCAGGCCGCGGATCCGTCGCCGGCGAATCTCATGGCGGCCGCGCAGGTGCAGGCGATGATCTCGATGGCGGAGGCGCTGCACCGCATCGCCGCGGTTCTGGAAGAGCAGGGCGAAACGGCGCCGGCGGCCGCCCGGGCGAAATAGCGCGGGCAATGAAATACCGGTGTGCCCCGTGGCGGGGCACACCGGTTCTCACGGAGCGTCAGACATCGCTGAACGATTTGCGTTCGATCCGGCCGTTCGCGTGCGGCGCGAGCCGGGAGGTCTTGCCGAGCGGCGGGCGGGGCGGCGGGACCGACGCGGGCTCGGCCGGCGGGTCCGGTTCGGCCGCGACCGGGGCGAGCCGCTCGTCCTCGGCGGCGTCCGGCTCCTCGTGCGGGCGGTCGCGCAGCCGGCGGGCCGCCTGCCGCAGCGCGCGCTCGCCGACCAGCCGGGTCAGCTCCAGGCCCCAGCAGTCCAGCTTGTCGGCGTCGGTCAGGTCGTCGCGGGCGCTGAGCTCGGCGGCGAGGCCGCCGAGGCGCTGCGCCTCGGCCAGGTCGAACTCGCGCAGCAGGTGGCAGCAGAGCTCGGCGAGCGCGGCGTGGTCGCGCTCGAACGACAGGTCCGCGAGGTCGTTGTGGGAGAGCCGGCTGAGGGCGCGCTTGCGCTCCAGCTCGCCGTCGGCGATCCGCAGGATCCCGTTGAGCAGCGCGATCGGCCCGGTGCCCGGCGACACCGTCTGCGCCGGGGCGAACGACATGCGCAGGAGGGCGGCGGAGCCGAGCCCGGCGGCGATCACGTGGACGACCAGCAGCGCGGTCGGCGGCATCGTGTAGGGCAGCCCGAACCGCCACCCGGCGGCGGTGACGGCGATCAGCGCGACCACGGACGCGCCGGTGTTGACGAGGGCGAACAGCAGGCCGCCCGGCGACAGCAGCGCCGCCACGGGCTTGTCGCGGTAGCGGGCGACGAGTTCGGCGACTCCGATCGCGCCGCCGATCAGGGCGGCGAGGAACATCTCGATGATCATGACCTTCGTCTCTATGCGCTGCGGGCGTTCATGCGGCCGAACGGGTGCTCCTCGGACCGGCCGCCGGGGCGGGACGGGACGGGGGCGGGGCGCTGCCGGGCGGCGAGTTCGGTCCGCTCGACCTCAAGGAAGACCAGCAGCCATTCCGCGGGACCCGCCGCGAGGCCGCTGTGGGGGCGCAGGCCCTGCTCCCGCGCGGAGAGAAAGGTGAGCAGCCATCCGGTGGGGCCGGCGGCGGTGGAGGTTCGAATTCGGGAATCCATGCCGGAGACCATTTCGCAGCGTGCCGCGGAAGTCGACCTCCGACGCGTCAAGTTTTTCGCGCGCGATCAAGGAAAAAGGGTCATCGCGACAGTCCGCCGGAACCGTCCCATCGGCCTCATCGATCTTCTCGCCATTGCCGGTGATCCGGTTCCTTTTGACCGGCGCGGGGATTCCTTTGCCAAGAATTCCGGTTGGCGGGGGCCGGGAAGATCGCCTTTTCCGGCGCGCGCGCCGCCGTGGCCGCGCCGGACGCCGCCGAGGCCCGCCGGGCGCCCGGCCGGTCAGGCGGCGGGGGTCAGGTCCTCGTCGCGGGAGACCAGCGCGGTGTAGAGGCCGCCCGCCGCGAGCAGCTCGGCGTGGGTGCCGCGCTCGGCGACGCGCCCGTGGTCGAGGACGACGATCTGGTCCGCGTCCCGGACGGTCGAGAGCCGGTGCGCGATGGTGATGGTGGTGCGCCCCTCGGCGAGCGCGTCGATGGCCTGCTGGACGGCGTGCTCGGTCTGGGTGTCGAGCGCGCTGGTCGCCTCGTCCAGGACGAGGATCGGCGGGTTGCGCAGGATCGTCCGGGCGATGGCGAGGCGCTGCTTCTCGCCGCCGGAGAACCGGTAGCCGCGCTCGCCGACGACGGTGTCGTAGCCGTCGGGCAGGCCGCTGATGTGGTCGTGGATCTGCGCGGCGCGGGCGGCGGCGTGCAGCTCGGCGTCGGTCGCGTCGGGCTTGGCGAACCGCAGGTTGTCGGCGACGGACGCGTGGAACAGGTACGTCTCCTGGGAGACGACGCCGACGGCGGCGGACAGGTCGGCGAACGACAGGTCCCGGACGTCCACGCCGTCGATGGTGACGCGCCCGGACGTGGCGTCGTAGAGCCGCGGCACCAGGTAGCTGAGGGTGGTCTTGCCGGAGCCGGTCTCGCCGACGACGGCGAGGGACGAGCCGGCGGGGACGTCCAGGTCGATGCCGGTGAGCGCGGTGGAGTCCGCGTCGTAGGCGAAGCCGACGTCCTCGAAGCGGACGTGGCCGCGGGCCCGGGGCAGCGGGCGCGGCGCGGCGGGCTCCTCCAGGCCGGGTTCCAGGTCGAGGTACTCGAAGATCCGCCGGAACAGCGACATGGAGCTCTGCACGTCCACCGAGGTCTGGAGCAGCTGGACGGTCGGCCGGAACAGGCTGGTCTGCAGGGTGGTGAACGCGACGAGGGTGCCGATCGACACGAGCGGGTGGCCCCGCGAGACGGTGAGCCCGGCGGCCCAGTACGTGAGCGCGGGCATCGCCGACATGACGATCTGGATCGTGGACTGCCGCCACCGTCCGGCCATGCTCGCGCGGATCTCCAGGTCGGCGAGGTCGCGGGACTCGCCGGCGAACCGGTCGGTGAGCGCGGGCGAGCGGCCCATGGTGCGGCCGAGCAGGATGCCGCTGACCGACAGCGACTCCTCCACGATCGCCGACATCGCGGCGAGCTGCCGCTGCCGCCGGGAGGTGATCCGGCGGCGCTCGTTGCCGACGCGGCGGCTGATCCACACGAAGAACGGCAGCGTGACCATCGTGACGAGGGTGAGCCGCCAGTCCAGCGCGAGCATCGCGATGGCGGTCGCGGTCACGGCGGTGAAGTTGGAGACGAGCGAGGTCACGGTGGTGGTGACCGTGGACTGCATGCCGCCGATGTCGTTGGCGATCCGGGACTGCACCTCGCCGGTGCGGGTCCGGGTGAAGAACGCCAGCGGCATCCGCTGCAGGTGCGCGTAGACGGCGGTGCGCAGGTCGTGCATGACGCGCTGCCCGACGCCGGTGGAGATGTAGGTCTGCAGGACGGAGAACACGCTGGTCGCGACCGAGATCGCGATCATGCCGAGGGCGAGCAGGGACAGCAGCCCGGTGCGGCCCTGCGGCAGCGCGACGTCCAGGATGTGGCGCAGCATGAACGGCGAGGCCAGCGAGACGAGCGCGGACAGGCCGACGAGCAGCGCGACGCCGGCCAGCCGGGCGCGGTACGGGACGAACAGGCGCAGGATGCGTGCGCGGTCGGAACGCGCGGTGCCGGCGGCGGCCTTCGCGGCGGCCTTCGCGGCGGCCTTCGCGGCGGCCTTCGCGGCGGCCTTCGCGGCGGCGTTCGCGGCGGCGTTCGCGGCGGTGTCGGTGGCGGTGTCGGTGGCGGGGTTCGCGGTGGAGTTCGTGGTGGGGTCCTTCGCCATGGGCGGCTCCTTCCGGGGGACGACCCTCAACGTAACTGAGGTTAGCTCATAATTATTTCCGCACAACTATGAGCTAGGCTCGGATGCATGGAGAACGATCTGGCCGACCTGTTCCTGAAGGCGGCCAAGCGGATACGCCGGCACCAGGTGGAGCGGCTCGCGCCGCTCGGCCTCACCCCCGCCCAGTCGCGCGCGCTCCGGGTGATCGTCGGCACCGACGGCCCGCTGCGGATGACCGACCTCGCCCGGCGCCTCGACATCGTCCCCCGCTCCGCGACCACGCTGGTGGACGCTCTGGAGGAGGACGGCCTCGTCACCCGCGAGCCCGACCCGGCCAACCGCCGGTCCCTGCTCGTCCGCCCGACGGACGAGGGCCGCGCGGTCCGCGCGCGCATCGCCGGCACCCGCCGCGAGGCCGCCCGCGAGGTGCTCTCCCCGCTGTCGGACGCCCAGCGCGAAACCCTCCGCGAACTCCTCACGGTCATCGACGCCGCCGCCGATCCGGCCCGGAGACTGTCAGGGCGCTGACAATCGCGGCGGCCGGATCCCTCTCGGTCCTGCCTAGCGCCGCGGGACCGGGCGGCGGACGCTGGGAGCCCCAGTGGCATCGGGGGTCGCGAGTTCCAGGAGGGTGTCTTGAGCCGGTCCGCCCGTCCCGCCGCCGCGGAGTTCCCGCTCTCCCGGGTGCCCGCCGGCATCGCCGAGCCGCTGCGGCCGTACCTGGAGGCCGCCGCGACCGAGATGGTCGGCGAGATCCAGGGGCTCGTCCCCGAGTACGCGCGCCCGCCGGACAGCCGCTACGGGCGCCGGATGCGGTGGGCCGTCGAGCAGACGGTCCACCAGTTCGTGGACTCGATCGGCCGTCCCGACATGGACTGGGCCGCGGTCACCGGCATCTTCGAGGGCATCGGCGCGTACGAGGCGCGCACGGGCCGCGGCCTCGACGGGCTCCAGACCGCGATCCGGGTCGGCGGGCAGGTCGCGTGCCGCCGGTTCATCAAGGACGCGCGGCGGCTCGGCTGGTCGCTGGACGTCCTCGGGACGATCACCGAGGCGCTGTTCGTGTTCCTGGAGCGGATCGCCTGCGCGGCCGGGCAGGGGTACGCGCGGGCGCAGGGCGAGCTGGCGGGCGAGCGGGAGCGGTTCCGGCGGCGGCTGCGCGACCTGCTGGTCATGGACCCGCCGGCCAGCGACGAGGCGATCGGGGAGCTGGCCGGGGACGCCGGCTGGCAGGTGCCGCGCACGCTCGCGGTCGTCGCGTTCCGCCCGGCGCCCGGCGGGCCCGCCCCGGTGCTGCCGCCCGCGTTCCTCGCCGACTGGGACGCCGCGGACCCCTACCTGATCTGCCCGGACCCGGACGGCCCCGGCCGGGACCGGCTGCCCGCGGCGGTGCGGGGGACGCGGGCGGCGGCGATCGGGCCGACCGTCCCGCCGGCGCGGGCCGCGCT
This sequence comes from Actinomadura sp. RB99, assembly GCF_014706005.1. Lineage (NCBI taxonomy): Bacteria > Bacillati > Actinomycetota > Actinomycetes > Streptosporangiales > Thermomonosporaceae > Actinomadura > Actinomadura sp. RB99. Next base: position 142,445 of record NZ_JABMCA010000009.1, read on the forward strand.
GTCGCTGCGCTGGGCCCGGCGCGGTCTCGCGCTGATCGAGCGCGGCGTCCTGCCGGGCAAGGAGCCGCTGCGCTGCCTGGACCACCTGCCGACGCTGGTCGCGGCGCAGAGCGAGGAGCTGCTGGACGTGGCGCTCGGCGCCCGGCTCGGGCCGCTGATGGCGCTGGCGCCGCACCGCAGGGACGCGCTGTCGCGGACGCTGCTGACCTACATGGAGTGCCGCGACAACGCGGTGGCGGCGGCGGAGCGGCTCCTCGTGCACGAGCAGACCGTCCGGTACCGGATCCGGCGGCTGGAGGAGACCGTCGGCGGCGCCATGCTGGACCCGGACCGGCGGATCGAGCTGCTGCTCCTGCTGCACCACCTCGTCCGCCTTGACTCCGGGGACCGGCGGCTGTCCCCCGCGTGAAACGGGGAACGGTGGCGGCGCCCCCAGGTCTCGCGCGGGGGCGCCGCCACCGTCCCGGGCGGGGTCAGCCGTTGGGGCAGGTGTCCAGGTACTTCGCGATGGCGCCGTCCGGCTTCGGCGCCGGGCACAGGAACTGGTCGTAGCGGGCGTCGTTGTCGACGAACCGCTTCATCCACGCGATGGAGTACTTCGCGATGGTGGTGTTCGGTGACACGAAGGTCATGTGGCCGGCGTTCTTCAGCAGCAGGTACGCCTTTTCCGGCGCCGTCTTGACGTTGTTGTAGTACGACTCCGCCATCGACGACGCGGGCGCGATGAAGTCGTTGTCCGCGCCCATGATGAGGGTCGGGGTCCTGATGTTCGGGAAGCTGTAATTGGTGTCCCACGGCGCGAGCGGGATGTCGGCCTTGAGGGACGGCCGCTTGTTGGCGGCCTCCAGCGTCCCGCCGCCGCCCATCGAGTGGCCCATGACGGCGGTGCGGGTCGCGTCGATGCGGTTCTTGACGCCGCTCTTGCCGGTCAGCCAGTCGAGGGCGGCGAGAAGCTGGTCGCCGCGCGAGGCGGGGACGTCGAGGAGGCTGTTGGTCTCCAGGGTCATGACGACGAAGCCCTGCGACGCCAGCCGGGGCCCGTACCAGGAGATCCACGCCTCCGGGGAGACGAAGCCGGGCGAGACGACGATGGCGCCGAACGTGCCCTGGCTCGTGTCGGTCGGCGCGTAGACGGTGCCCTTGTTGAAGCCGGTGCCGCTGCCCGCCGGGACGGGGATCGTCTCGATGGCGAACGGGCCCTTCTCCGCGGTGATGCTCGCCTCGGTCGGCGCGGGGCCGCGCTGGTACGGATTGTCGGCGGCGCGTCCGACGATGGCGGTGCGTTCGGTGGCCGTGGTGGTCGCGGGTCTCGCCGGGGCCGCGGCGCTCGCGGGCGGAGCCAGCGCCGCACCGGCGGCGAGGACGGACGCGACGGAGAGGAGCCGGACCGAACGGGCGAATGTCCTGTTCATCGGGGGGCGTGCCCTTCACTAGCCGGAGCCGCGGCGGGTGGGTCTCCGCGGTGCCAGAATTCTGGGCCGCCCTGCCGCCGGGCGCTGCTTAAGCGGCGACGCCTTGAAGCCGGGGCGCTTATAGCGAAGTTATAAACGGAGAGGGGCCACTCCCCCCAGAGTGACCCCTCTCCCCCCGTTCCGCGGGCCGGCCCATACGCGCACTGGGGACGGCCGCTCCCCCCGAAGCGGCTTCGGCGCGGGGCGCCCTGCGGATGAGAAGACGGTAGCGAGCCCCTTGGCCGCCGTTCGACGCTTCAACCCCTCCCGTCGACGAACGGCGCACCGTCTGCGACGAACGGCTCACACTCCGCAGTGGAGCGTCCTCTTCTCCCGCGCACGGACTCCGGCCGCGGACGATCGGTTCGGGCGCGGGCCGAGGTGTAAGCGAGTTGTAATCGGCCCGCCCTACCGTGGCCGCGTGGAGATCGACCGCGACGGGCCGCACGGGGGTGGGCCCGCTGCGGCGCGGGCCGATCGCGGTGTGGCCGGTGGCGGTGTGGCCCGTGGCGGCGCCGGCCGGTGGCGCGCGATCACCACAGCAGGTGCGCGGCCGTCCCGTCCTCGGTCGGGACGCCGAGCGCGTCGAAGATCTCCAGCGCCTCGCGGCGCGGATCCGCCCCGCCGCCGGCGTCCCCGCCCGTCACCTGATCGCCCGCCGCCTGATCGCCGGACACCTGAAGGAGGGCGCCCAGCAGGAAGAGGCATTTGGCCCGCCAGAGCGGCACCGACACCTCGGTGGCCAGCTTCAGGGCGCGTTCGAGCAGCCGCCTCGCCGCGGCGAGGTCACCGCGGTCCCAGTAGAGGTCGCCGAGCACGTACATGATGCGCGCGCGCATCAGCGGGTCGGCGCGCTCCTCGGCGAGCCGCAGCGCCAGCCGCAGCGACTGCTCGGCCTCCGCCGTATGGCCGAGCGCGAAGGCGGTGCAGCCGAGGCCGTGCGCGGCGTACATGCCGACGAGCCGGCTGCCCGCCGCGGTGCCCGCCTCGTGGATGTGCTCGAACAGCGGCCGGGCCTCGCCGGGACGGCCGAGCGCGAGCAGCGCCTGCCCGATCCAGTACACCGCCTGGAGCTCGACGCCGGTGTAGCGGGCTTGGCGCGCCAGGTCCCGCGCCATGGTGAGAACGCCGAGCGCGTCTTGGGCGACGCCGCGCTCGTACTGGGCGCAGCCGATCACCAGGACGGCGTGCGACTCGCCCGCGACGTCGCCGACGCGCCGGAACAGCTCGCGGGCCCGGCGGCCGTCGGCCTCGGCGTCGCCGAACCGGCCCGTCATCCGGTGCACGGTCGCGAGCTGGCGGAGCGAGAGGGCGGTGCCGTGCGGGTTCCCCGTCTCCTCGAACAGCCGCAGCGCCTCCCGGACGGACCGCAGCGCCCGGTCGTAGTCGCGGCGCGCGCACGCCAGGTCCGTCGTGCGCTCCAGCAGCGCCGCCTCGCCGCGCAGGTCGCCCGCCGCCCGGACGACGGGCAGCGCGTCCGCGATGACCTGCTGCCAGTCGTCGGTGTAGTGCGCGGGCTGGAACAGGATGGCCGACCGGACCGCGATCTCCCAGGCCAGCCCTTCCTCACCGAGCCGGGCGGCCTGCCGCACGGCGGTGGTGAGCCCGAACCGCTCGGCCTCGAACCAGTCGGGGGCGTGCGCCAGCGTGTTCCGCACGATCGCCTCGTCCAGCGGGTACCGGACGGCCGGGCCCGCCGCCAGGGCGTCGCCGCCGCCGGTGACCAGCTCGACGACCCGGTCGGTGAGCGCCAGCAGGCCGCCGAGGGCGCGGCGCAGCGCGGCGGTGCGCGTCTCCGGCCCGTCCTCGTCGTGGCACAGCTCGCGGGCGTGGTCGCGGACGAGGTCATGGAACCGGTAGCGGACGGCGCCGGGCACCGCGGACCGGCCCTGTTCGTCGAGGAGCTCGGCCTCGCGGAGCTGAGCATCGAGGAGCTGGGCGTCCAGCAGCTGCGCGTCGACGAGCGTCTCCAGCAGCTCGGCGACCTCGGCGGGCGGCCGGTCCAGCAGCGCGGCCGCGGTCCAGCAGGCGAAGTCGGGCGCGTCGAGCAGGCCGAGCAGCCGGTACAGCCGCCGCGCGTCCGCGCCCAGGCCCTGGTAGCTGAGGTGCAGGGTGGTGCGGACGCTGAGGCCGCGCTGCGTCAGCTCGTCCAGCCGGCCCTGCTCGCGCATCCGGCGGACGAACCCGGCGATGCTCCAGTGCGCCTTCGCGGCGAGGCGGGCGCCGGCGACGCGCAGCGCGAGCGGCAGGTGGCCGCACATCCGGGCGAGCTCGGCGGCGGACTCCGGCTCCGCCGCGATCCGGTCCGCGCCGACGATGCGCACGAGCAGGTCGACGGCCTGCGCGGGGGTCAGCACGTCCAGCTCGATGAGCCGGGCGCCGGGCAGCGCGGTGAGCCGGGTGCGGCTGGTGATGACGGCGCGGGACAGCCGGCCGCCGGGCAGCAGCGGCTCGACCTGCGTCTCGTCGGCGGCGTTGTCGAGCACGACGAGGATGCGCCGGTCGGCGAGGATGCTGCGGTACAGCGCGGCGCGCTCGCCCGGGTTCTCCGGGACGGCGGCGGCGTTGACGCCGAGCGCGCGCAGGAAACGGCCGAGCACCTCGGCGGGGTCGGCGGGATCGCGTTCGGCGCCGCGCAGGTCCACGAAGAGCTGGCCGTCGGGGAAGGCGTCGCGGGTGCGGTGCGCGATGTGCACGGCGAGGGCCGTCTTGCCGATCCCGCCCATCCCGGCGACGGCCGACACCGAGACGGGCTCGTCGCCGTCCCCGGCGGACAGCAGCGCGAGCATGCTGTCGATCTGGTCGCCGCGGCCGGTGAAGTCGGGCACGGCGGGCGGGAGCTGGCTCGGCCGCTCCGGGCGGAAGCGGTCGCCGCCGTCTTTCTCGCCGCCGTCCCTGTCGCCGCCGTCCCGGTTACCGCCGTCCCGGTCGGTGCCGGCGTCCTTGTCGTCGCCGTCCCTCGGTTCGGCGCGGCCCGGCGCGGCGGCGTTCGAGGCGGCGGAGGCCGGACCGGCGGCGGTCTCCTGGCGCAGCACGCGGACGTGGACACCGCGCAGCTCGGGCCCCGGGTCGACGCCGAGCTGGTCGAGCAGCCGGACCCGCGCCTCCTCGTACGCCTCCAGCGCCTCGGCCTGCCGCCCGCACGACGCGAGCACCTCGATCCAGACCGTGAGCAGCTGCTCGTCGAGCGGGTGGGCGCGCACCAGCGGGCTCAGGTGCGGCAGCGCGCGCTCGGGCGCGCCCGCCGCGAGGACCGTCCGGGCGTGCTCCATCGTCGCCTCGACCCGCTCGCGTTCCAGCCGGTCGACGGCGGCCTGGTCGACGGAGTCGGGCGACACGTCCTCCAGCGCGCGGCCCCGCCACAGCCCGAGCGCGCGCTCCAGCGCGCCCGCGCGCCGGTCGGGAGGCAGCATGCCCGCGTCGGCGACCGCGCGCCGGAACACCGCCGCGTCGATGTCGGCGTCCGGCAGCTCCAGCGCGTACCCGTTGGTGGTGCGGACGACCTCGACGCCCGGCCCCGCGGCCTCGGTGAGCCAGCGGCGCAGCCGGTAGACGGCGACGGCCAGCGTGGAGTCGGAGATGACGGTCTCGCGGGCACCCCACAGCAGCGACTTGAGCGTGTCGTCGCCGAGGCCGGACAGCCCGGCGAGCCCGGCGAGGGCGAGCGCGCCGAGCAGCGCGCGGGCGATCCCGGAGCTGGGCAGCGTGCGGCGGCCGGCCCGTTCCACGCCGACCCGGCCGAGCAGGACGATCCGGACGTGCTCCCGGTCCCGCTCGGACCCGCGCTCGGTGCGCTCGCCCGCCACTGCCGACGTCCTTTCCCGTGCTATGCGACCTCCACCATTTGATCAAAATCACACCGGGTCCGGTGCCGGTATTTCTGCACGGTCGCGCGAAAAGAAGTGGCGCCGCCGTCCCGCCGCGCGGGGCGCGGGGAGGATGGGACAGGATGGTCACCGAGCGCGAAGGGAGATCGGATGGCGGGACGGGTGCGGCCGATCACGCTGGTCGGGACGCCGGTCCTGCACCGGGCGTGCCGGCCGGTGCAGGAGTTCGACGCGGCGCTGGCGGAACTGGCCGACGACATGTTCGCCAGCATGTACGCGGCGGAGGGCGTGGGCCTCGCCGGCAACCAGATCGGCGTCGACCTGCGGATCTTCGTCTACGACTGCCCGGACGAGGACGGCGAGCGGCACAAGGGGACGGTCGTGAACCCGGTGCTGGAGCTGCCGGACCTCGCGGACCGTCGGCTCGACGACGACGAGGAGGGGTGCCTGTCGGTGCCGGGGCCGCACGCGCGCGTCGCCCGTCCCGACCGCGCCACCGTGCGCGGCTTCGACGTCAAGGGGAACCCTGTGACGGTCGAGGGGACGGGCCTGCTCGCGCGCTGCCTGCAGCACGAGACCGACCATCTCGAAGGCAAGGTCTACATCGACCGCCTGTCGGCCCGCGCGCGCAAGAAGGTCCTCAAGGAGTACGAGGCGCTGCGCGCCGCCGCCGAGGCGGAGTGAGCCGGGCGGAGCAGGCCGGGCCGGGCGGGGTCAGGGTGCCCAGACGGGCAGGTGGAGCGCCGACGGGTGGTCCGCGCCGCGCAGCACCTCGATCCGGACGCGGCGCGACGCGACGGCCCGCCCGGCGGGCTCGCCGCGTCCGTGGTTGCGGGCGAAGCGCGGGAACGCGCCGCCCGCGAGCATGACGCGCAGCCGGTGCCCGCGCCGGAACCGGTAGCCGGTCGGGTGCATCTCGATCTCCGCCCGGACGGTCTCGCCCGGCGCGGCGTCGATGCGGAGCATGCCGTCGGTGACGTTGCGGGAGGCGCCGTCCGGGCCGACGTCGCAGAGCCGGACGAACAGGTCGGCGTGCCCGGTGTCCGTCCGGACGTGGAACGCCGCCGACACCGGGCCGATCAGGTCGAGGCGGCGGTCGAGGCGGGCGCCGGTCAGCACGGCGACGTCGCCGCGCGCCTCGATCCGCCCGTTGTCGCGCTGCCCGCCCCGTCCGGGCGACAGCAGCGGCCCGCCGGTGGACGGCGTCGGGTCGAGCGGGTCGTAGGTGAACGCCGCCGGGTCGAGCGGGCCGGACGGCTCGTCCCAGGTCAGGCCGTGGGAGAGGTACAGCGGCGTCGGCGTGGTCTCCGGCGGGGGCCACTGCTGGAAGTCGAGCCAGCGGCCGGCCTTCTGCAGGTAGAGCCGGACGGGTGCGCGCCGCAGTTCCGCCGCGTCGCCGTGGAGGTGCGCGTTCAGCCAGGAGACCTGGTCGGCGAGGACGGCGCGCAGCGCCCTGGCGTCGTGTCCCCAGGGGCCGATGGTGATGCGGACCTGCCGTCCGGCGGCGTGCAGGGCGGCGAAGTCGCGGAGCTGGCCGCGCAGGAACAGGTCCCACCAGCCCGTCACCATGCTCGCGGGCGAGGTGGTCGCGGCGACGCCCGCGCTGTGGTCGGTCTCCCGCCAGAACGCGACGTTCTCGGCGTTGCCGGTGACCTCGCGTAGGAACGACTCGGCCCGCCCTATCGCGGCGATGTCGGACTCGCCGACCGGGAGGTGCCGCATGGCGTGCCTGACGCGCCGGTTGTGCAGCGGGCGCTTCCGAGCGTCGCGCGTCCCCATCAGCGACGACCACACCAGCGTGTTGTGCAGGGCGAGCGCGCCGCCCGGGTAGAACGAGCTGACGAACTCGGACGCGGTGATGCCGAGCCCCATCGCCTCCAGGGGCGGGTCGGCGTACGGTGCGATCGCCCATTGCGTGTAGCCGAGGTAGCTCGCGCCGGCGGTCGCGACGCGCCCGTCGCACCACGGCTGGGCCCGCACCCACGCCAGCGTCGCGAGGCCGTCGTCCCGCTCGTCGTGGAACGCGTGGAACTCGCCGCCCGACCCGTGTATCCCACGTACATTCTGTATGACGACCTGGAAGCCGCGCCGCGCGAGGACCCCGGCGAACAGCCGGACGAGCGCCTGCCGCTTGCCGTACGGGGTCCGGACGAGCACGGCGGGCAGCGGCCCCGCGCCGCGCGGACGGTACAGATCGGCGACCAGCACCACGCCGTCCGGCATGGGAACCCGCAGGTCGCGGGCGATGCCGACGTCCACCGCCACGGCATCGGCCCCGGGCGGCCCGAGGAGACGGTCGGCCAGCCGGCCCGCCAACGACATGCGCAACCTCCGAGGAAGGGGAACCCTCACCGTCCCATGCCCCCCGTGGGGGCGGGGTCAGAGGGCGGCGAGGCGTTCGTACTCTTCCAGGACGCGCGCGAACTCGCCGGTCGGCAGCTCGCAGGCGTGGCCGTCCAGCCAGAGGTGCTCCAGCCGGACCGTCCGGACGTCCAGCCGCAGGTGGCAGGCGTTCCCCGTGTGCTCCCAGCCGGGACGCGCCGCGCGGACGACGTCGAGGTGGTGCCGGTGGCACTGCACGTCGTGCAGGAGGAACGCCGTCAGGACGTGCGGCGCGCCGCTCACCGCGCGGGCGGTCCCGGCGGCGCGCGAGGCCGCCCCCTCCAGGTCCACGCCCGATTCGACCAGTTCGGGGAAGAACACCCGGACGTGCTGCGCGACGCCCTCCGCCTCCACCGGCGCGCACGGCAGCCGCACCACCGCGTCCGGGTCGACGTAGCCGTGCACGGGGACGCCCGCGACGAACGACGCCCACGCGCCCGGCACGGACGCGAGGAACCGGGCGCGGGTCAGCGCGTCCCGCAGGTCCGGGACCAGCCGGTCCGCGTCGATGCCGCGCGGCATGAAGGTCTTGGTGCCGCCGCGCAGCCGCCCGCCCGCCTCGTCCAGCACGGCGAGGTCGGCCCAGCACGCGCCCGAGCCGGTGCCGAGGACGCCGTGCGGGAGGCAGGCGTCGGGGTGCGGGGTGAGGCCGGCGACGTCCTCCAGCGTGGCGCGGGGCGTCCGGACCAGCGCCCAGCCGCGCGTCCGGCGGGACGTCCCGCCGAGCGCGAGCACCGCCGCCACGGGCTCGTCGCGGCCGGGCGCGGCGGCGCGGTGCGCCCGGTGCGAGTCCGCGTGCGCCTGCCGGAACACCGCGACGACCTGCCGGAACGTCTCGCCGTCCAGGCACAGGTAGGCGCCGCCCTCGCCCTCGATGGTGGCGAGGCCGTCCGCGACGCCGACCCGGAACACCCGTCCCGGCCAGGTCACGGCGGCGCCCGGACGGCCGAGCTCGGCGAGCATCCAGTCCAGCCCGAGGACGAACTCGGCGTCGCCGAGCAGCCCGGCGAGGGGCTCGTTGCCCGGCGCCGGGAGGCACGCGACCTCGCCTGGCCCGTCGACGCGGAACGCGACGGGCAGCTCCCGGTCCGGGACGAACCGCTCCGTGCCGGACTGGAGCACGCCTTCGAGCATCTGCCGGTGCCGCACCGCCCCGACCTGCTCCAGGTACTCCTCCAGGCAGCGCAGCAGGACGCCCGGGTCGAGGTCGCAGGACGACCAGCCGCCGACGTCGCGCAGGTGCACGACCGCGCCGTCGTAGTCGAGCCGGTGGAAGCGGTACAGCTCCTGCCAGGGGTGGGGCCCGCCGGGTCCGGCCGGCCCGGCGCTCAGCCGGCCCTTGGCGCGGAGGATCGCGGCGACGTCCTCGCCCAGGTCGTTGAGCAGGAAGTCGCGCAGCGGGGCGTGCGCGGGGTCGGTCTCGACCGCGACGCGCACGCCGTCACCACGGATCCGCACCGGAAGCGCCATCGCCATTCGCGTGATTATGCCGATAAGCGAAGATCATCACCGGTATGGCGGAATGTTCGGTCCCGATTCGGGACCGGCGCCGCGCCCGGAGCAGCCCTGGAGCAGCCTTGGAGCGGCCCCGGAGCAGCCCTAGAGCGGCTCGTCGGCCATGTACGGCGGGGCCGGCTCGTACTGGATGTAGCGGCGCACCGTGCGCGCGTGGTCGCGCCCATGGATGCGGCCGATCAGCCACAACGCCATGTCGATACCGGCCGACACGCCTTGGCTCGTGACCAGGTCGCCGTCCACGACGTAGCGCGCGTCCCGGACGACCGTCACGTCACCGCGCGCCTCCAGCTTGTCCTCGGACGCCCAGTGCGTCGCGACCCGGCGTCCCCTCGCGACACCCGCCTCGTGCAGGAGGAACGAGCCGGTGCACACGCTCGCCACCCAGTCGGCCCGCTCGGCGGTCTTCGCGATCCAGCCCGTCAGCGCCGCGTTGCCGATCTGCGTCACGCGGGCGCCCCTGCCGCCCGGCACCAGCAGGACGTCCAGCTCCGGATGGTCGTCGAACGTGCAGTCCGGCACGACCCTCATGCCCTTCGCGCAGCGCACCGGCCCGGGCCGCTCCGCGACCAGGACCGCCCTGTCGCCCTTGTCGCGCTGCGCGGCCGACGCCGTGAACACCTCCCACGGCCCCACGAAGTCCAGTTCCTCGGCGTCCTCGAACACCAGCAGCCCGTAGGTCGTCATGCGTACTCCTTCGTCCCTCGGAATCGGTCCCGGTAGTCGGACGGCGCCACGCCGACCCGCCGGTGGAACGCGCGCCGCAGCGTCTCACCCGTGCCGAACCCGAGCCGCCGCGCCAGCGTCTCCACCGGCTCGTCGCCCTCGGCCAGCGCCCGCCGCGCAGCCTCGATCCGCACCCGCTCCACGTACACCGATGGCGGCACCCCCATCTCGGCGGTGAACCGGCGCTGCAGGTGCCGCGGGCTCAGCCCCGAGCATTCGGCCAGGTCGGCGATGCTGTGCCGGGCGCCCGGATCGGTCTGCACGGCCGTCACCGCCACCCGGATCGGGTCGGACGCCGGCTGCGCCGACCACAGCGGCACGCTGAACTGCGACTGGCTGCCCGGCCGCCGCAGGAACATCACCAGCTCCCGGGCGACCGCGTGCGCGGCCTCCCGCCCGTGGTCGTCCTCGACGAGCGCGAGCGCGAGGTCCATGCCCGCGGTGACGCCCGCGGACGTCCAGATCCGCCCGTCCCGGACGAAGATCGGGTCGCAGTCGACGCGCAGCGCCGGGTACTCGGCCCTGAGCTGCGCCTCGCGGCCCCAGTGGCTCGTGACGCGCCGCCCGTCGAGCAGGCCGGCCTCGGCGAGCAGGATGACCCCGCTGCACACGGCCGCGACCCGCCGGGCGTCCCGCGCCGCGTCCGTCACCCAGCGGACCAGCGCCGGGTCCTCGCGGGCGCGGTCGACGCCGGCCCCGCCCGCCACCAGCACCGTGTCGAACCCCTCCGGCGGGAGATCGCCGATGCCGCGGGAGGCGACGACGGGCAGCCCGCTGCTGGACGTCACCGGTCCCGCCCGCGGCCCCACGACCAGGCACTCGTACCGCCCGGTCGCCTGCAGGACCTCGAACGGACCGGTGAGATCCAGCCCCTGGAACCCGTCATAGATCACGAACGCGACGCGCATGGCTCCAGGCTGCGGCCCGGCCGTCATGGCGTCAACGACACGTGCCCCACAGATCGCGTCATGCTCCCATCGGAAAAAAGGGATTGACACCGGTACCCGGCCTCAGACATGATCATCGGCATGGAGCTTTGATATCCGCACGGTCGAGCCGCCCGCATTCCCGCCGGGCCCGCTCCCGTCCTCCGCGCCGAAGGCGACATTCCGCGAACATTCTCACTGGTCGACGCGTACCCGCGTGACCAGCGTCTTCGCCATGCCTCCGGCCATTTCCCTCACCCTTTCACGGCTGCGATCCGACCTGCCCGGAGGTGGTTTCTTCATGCGCTCCAACAACCTTGAAAACATTCCGTTCCCCACGAAGAAGAAGCTCAAGAAGAACAAGACCGACTTCAGGTCGGCGACGTTCGCGAACAACCGCCGCGACACCGGCCGGATGCCCACCCGGCAGTTCAACCGGGGCCGCTGACGGCACCCCGGCCCCGGACCCACGCGTCCGGGGCCGGGAACTCCGCCCACACCACGGTCAGCGTCCCGTCGGCGCGGTATCCCCACCGCGCGGCGAGTCCCTGGACGATCCGCATACCCCGGCCCGTCTCCGCGCCGGGGTCGTCCTTCACATAGGGCCGCGTGCCCGCCGCCCCGTCGTCGGTGACCTCCAGCAGCACCGCCCCCGGCGCGGCCGCGACGGTCACCGTCACGAGCCCGCCCTCCAGGCCCGACGCCGTGTGCGTCACCGCGTTCGCGACGGTCTCGCTGGCGGCCATCACCACGTCGTCCCGTCCCGGCAGGTCCGCCAGGAGGCCCCGGACGAACGCCCGCGCGCACCCCACCGACCTGCCGACCCCGGGCAGCGTGACCGTGCCGAGCACCACGAGCCCTTTCCCGTCCACACCACCGCCTCCCCCGTACCGGCCATGGCCGGCGACGCGGCCGGCGGTTCCGAGCACGTCCTCGACGCCCACGCAGACGGCCCCCCTCGTTCCGGAAGCAGCCCGTCACCGCCCAGTACGTCTCCGCACCCGCCCCGCGTTCACTCCCGCCGGTACGCTCCCCGCCATGCCTCCCGCCCGCTTCACGCCGACCACCCGCTCCGTGCCGACCACCCACGTCGTCGAACTGGGCGCGGCGACCGTCACCAAGCGGTACCGGTCGTGGGACCTGGGGCAACCGGAACGCGAATGGCGGGCGCTGACCCTGCTCGCCGAGCACGCGCCCGCGCTCGCGCCCGAGCCCCTGCGCTACGCCCCGGCGGAGACACCGCCCAGCGTCACCATGTCCCGGCTCCCCGGCGAGCCCCTCTCGGCGCCGCTCTCGGACGCGCAGCTCACGGGGCTCGTCGAGGCGATGTCCGCCTGCCAGAACGCGATCCCCGCGGCGGACCTCGCCGCCCTGCCGCCGCGGCTCCTCCATCCCCTGGACGCGTTGACGAACCTCCGCGCCTGGTCACAGCGGGTGCCGCCGCCCCCGGACGCGGCGACCGCCGCCGCCCTCGACGGGGCCCGCGGCTGGCTCGGCCGCCCGCACCTCGACACCGTGTTCGCCGCCGAACCGCCGCCCGTCTTCGGCACCGGCGACGGCAACCTCGCCAACGTCCTGTGGGACGGGTCGCGCGCCCGGCTCGTCGACTTCGAGTTCTCCGGACGCGGCGACCGCGCCTACGAGCTCGCCGAGGTCGCCGAGCACGTCTCCGCGAAGCACGTCCTGGCGCCCGGTGACCTGCTCGACCGGTTCGAGCTGTCCCCGTCCGAGCGCGCGCGGCTGCCCGAGTGCCGGCGCCTGCTGGCGGTCTTCTGGCTTCTCGCCCTGCTGTCCGACGACCCGGACCGTCCGCGCAACCCGCCCGGCACCCTCGCCCACCAGGCCGAACACCTGCTGGCGCTGCTCTGAGCCGCCGCCTCGGGACCGCGCCTCGGGACGGCCGCCCCTCAGGAACGCCAGGGGCGGCCGGTCAGGCGCTCGTAGACCTCGATGTAGCGGGCGCGGGTGGCGTCCACGACGTCCTGCGGGATGGCCGGGCCGGGCGGCGTGCGGTCCCAGTCCAGCGTGCTGCTCCAGTCGCGGACGTACTGCTTGTCGTAGGAGCGCTGCGGTCGCCCCGGCTCCCACTCGTCCGCGGGCCAGAACCGCGACGAGTCGGACGTCAGCACCTCGTCTGCGAGGACGAGCGTGCCGTCGGCGGCGCGCCCGAACTCCAGCTTCGTGTCCGCGATGATGATGCCGCGCTCCGCCGCGATCTCGGCGCCCCGCTTGTAGACGTCCAGCGTCACGTCCTTCAGCCGCGCGGCGGTGTCCGCGCCGATCTCGGCCACGACGTCGTCGTAGGTGATGAACTCGTCGTGCCCCTCTGACGCCTTCGTGGTCGGCGTGAAGATCGGCTCGGGCAGCTTCGACGCCTCGACGAGCCCGTCCGGCAGGGCGATCCCGGAGACGGTGCCGCCCTTCTCGTACTCCTTCAGGCCGAGCCCGGCGAGGTAGCCGCGCGCGATCCACTCGACGGGCAGCATCGTCAGCCGCCGGCACCGGATCGCCCGGCCCGCCCACTCGTCCGGCACCTGGGTCGCCGAGATCACGTGGTTCGGCACCACGTCGGCGAGCTGCTCGAACCACCACAGCGACAGCTGGGTGAGGATCTTCCCCTTGTCGGGGATCAGCGTCGGCAGGACGACGTCGTACACGCTCACCCTGTCCGACGCGACGAGGATCAGGTCGTCCCCGTCCGCGTAGACGTCCCGGACCTTCCCCGAGTGCAGCAGTTCCACGCCGTCCCCCTCGAATCACCAGTGCTCACGCCAATGATCCCAGCACCGGCTCCCCGGCCGTCCGCGTGGGTGCGCCCCTCCCGGGAGAAGCGCGCCTCTCGTCCCGTCCGGCGGGCGCTGCGACGCTTCCGGCATGAGCACTGACCAGCACGAATCCAAGGTCGTCCTCGTCACGGGAGCGAGCAGCGGCATCGGCGCGGCCACCGCCGCCCGCCTCGCCGGCGAGGGGCACCGCGTGGTCGCGGGCGCCCGCCGCACCGGCCGGCTTCGGGACCTCGCCGCCCGCTCCCCCGGCGTCCTGCACCCCGTCCCGGTGGACGTGACGGACCGCGACGGCGTCCGCTCCTTCGTCGAGAGCGCCCGCGACCGGTTCGGCCGCGTGGACGTCCTCGTCGCCAACGCCGGGGTGATGCCGCTGTCGCGGCTCGACTCCCTGCTCGTGGACGAGTGGGACCGGATGATCGACGTCAACGTCCGCGGCCTGCTGCACGGCATCGCCGCCGCCCTGCCCGTCTTCACCGCCCAGGGGTCGGGGCATTTCGTGACCGTCGCGAGCATCGGCGCCCACCAGGTCGTTCCCACCAGCGCCGTCTATTCCGGGACGAAGTACGCCGCCTGGGCGATCACCGAGGGGCTGCGCCAGGAGTCCGACCCGTCGATCCGGGTCACGACGGTCTCGCCCGGCGTCGTGACGTCCGAACTCGCCGACACCATCACCGAGCCCGGCGCCGCGGAGGCCATGCGGGAATACCGCGCGCACGCCATCGAGCCGGACGCCATCGCCGCCGCCGTCTCCTACTCCCTGGCGCAGCCGCCGGACGTGGACGTCAACGAGATCGTCGTCCGCCCCGCCCGCCAGCGCTGACGTCCGGCCCCGGGGGTTCGCCGCCGCAGCGAAAGGGTTCGCCTCCGGCGAGAGCCGGAGGCGAACATTGCTGCCCGGGGCGGTGGTGAGGCCGGGCGAAACCCTGATCAGTTCGCTGCGCGGAGCGGTGAGGAACCGGACGCCGACGCCGTGCCCGCCGCCGTGGAGGACCGCCGGCCGTCCGCGACCTTGCGGGTCTCGCGGAGGATCAGCAGACCGGTCATCGCGATCAGCGCCGAGGTCAGGCCGTGGATGCCGAACGCGGCGGCGGTGGAGCCGCGGTGGGCCAGCACGTTGATCATGTCGCCGAACGGGGCGACGGCCTCCATCAGCAGGACCCAGCCCAGGGCGCGGCGGTGGCCCGTCAGCAGCAGGACGCCGATGACCAGGCCCATCGCGAACTCGCGGGTGCCCTTCATGACCAGGAAGCCGTCCCCGTTCCCGGCGGGCCATCTCGGCAGGCCGACGCCCTGGGTGGACGCGGCCGGGGCCAGGATGAAGGACAGCCCGAGGTAGAGGACGAACAGGGCGCAGGCGGTGACCAGGACGGTGTTGACGTTCTTCAGCGACATGGCGCTTCTCCTTCGACGTTCGGAACGGGGGCGGTGCGAAGCGGGGCGGTGCGAAGCGGGGCGGTGCAAGGCGGGGCGGGGCGCCGTCGGCCTTACGATCCGGCGCCGCCCGGGGTGAGGATCTCCATGAGATGCCCGTCGGGGTCGCGGAAGTAGGTGCCCCTGCGGCCCTTGACGTGCTTGCCGTGATAGACCTGCCCGATCTCCTGGCATGCGGGATCGCCGTAGTGGGCGATCCCGCCGTGCCGGATGCGGGCGAGGGCGGCGTCGAACTCCTGCTCGCCGAGCAGGAACGCGTAGTGGTGCGGCTCGAAGTCGTCCAGCCGGTCGTAGTCGAGGGTGACCTGGTTGGCCAGCGTGACCGGCGTGAAGTGCGCCAGCGGCGGATCGACGGTCAGGCCGAGAATTCCGGCCAGGAACCGCGCCGAAGCTTCCGGGTCACGGGCGGGGACGATGGTGTGGTTCAGTTCCACGGTCATAAGGGACTCCGATCACTGCGGCCGTGTCAGACGTCGATCTGCTCGAAGATGTGCGGGTAGGACACGATGTCGTCGGGGAACTCGGCGGCCATGCGCTGGAACTCCGGGCTGCCGAACGCGGCGGCGAGCGCCTCGGTCGACTCCCAGACCGCGACGTTCATCAGAAGTCGGCTGTCCGCCGTTCCCTTGTGCATCTGCAGGGAGACGAATCCCGGCTGAGCCTTCATGAATTCGGCCTGCCTCCGGAAGAGCGGCAGGAACGCCTCGGTCCTCTCCTTCGGGACGAGAAACGTGTTGGCCAGGACGATGGGTCCGGTCTTCTCGGCGAACTGGGCGAACATCGGCGTGCTCGGGTCCAGGCTCTTCAGCTCGGCCATCTTCGGTACTCCCTCTCGCGGTCGGTCGTCGTGCCACGCGACTCCGCCAACGCTTGTTGGCCAACGTGTGTTGGCAAACGTAGATCGAGCCGCCTTGGATTGTCAACAGCCGTTGGCCTACACTTGTTGGCATGACCGGCGTCACGGAGAACCAGCAGGCCGCACGGCGTTCCGACGCCACCCGCGCCGCGATCCTCGCCGCCGCCCGGGTGCGGTTCGCGGAGGACGGCTACGAGAAGGCGACCATCCGGGCCATCGCGCGCGACGCGAAGATCGACCCGTCGATGGTGATGCGCTACTACGGCAACAAGGCGGCCCTGTTCGCGGCGGCCGTCTCGATCGACCCCGGGCTGCCCGGCCTGCCCGTCGAACCCCGCGAGGATCTCGGCCGCACGCTGGTGCGCCACTTCCTCACCCTGTGGGAGGAGAACGAGGGGCTCACCGCGCTGCTGCGGGTCGGCGCCACCGACCCCGCCGCCGCCGAGCGCATGCAGTTCGTGGTGCGCGACCAGCTGATCCCGCTGGCCCGCCAGGTGGGCCCGGAACCGGACCAGGCGCCGGCGCGGGCGGCCCTGTGCGCCTCGACCGTCCTGGGGCTCGCGCTGACCCGCTACGTGCTGCGGTTCCCGGCGAGCGTGGCGCTCGGCCGGGAGGAGATCGTGGACTGGCTCGGACCCACGATCCAGCGCTACCTCACCGCCCCCACGCCCTGAGGAACGCGTCGAGGACGGCGCGAACGCGGCCGCAGGTCCGAGCCCCGGAGGGTCAGGCGGGCGGGGACGGCAGGCGGGCCGGGGTGCGGTCGGCGACCTGCTCGAAGATCATCGACGACCGGAAGCCGGTGATCTCGCGGCGGCCGGCGAGCCGGTCGACGAGGAAGGCGTGCAGGTGGTCGAGGTCCTGGACGGCGACGTGCAGCAGGAAGTCGTCGTCGCCGGACAGGACGAACACGCGGAGCACCTCCGGCAGCCCGCCCGCGAACTCCTTGAACGCGTCGATCGCGGTGCGGCTCAGCGGCCGCACCTGGATCGACACCAGCGCCTGGACGCGGCGGTTGAGCGCGGCCGGGTCGATGTCGGCGTGGTAGCCGCGGATCACGCCCCGGCGGGTGAGCGCGCGGACCCGCTCCAGGCACGTCGAGGGCGCGATCCCGAGCCTGCGGGCGAGCTCCCGGTTGGACTGCCGCGCATCCGTCTGGAGAAGCCGCACGATCTCCGAATCAAGTTCGTCCATGCCCGGGAACGTAACACTGATTTCAAACAATCGTTCGGTGCATCTGGTCAGGCTCGGCCAGTTGCCCGATTCTCTGTGAAGAAGGTGTGCGTTCGGAGGGAGAGCGATGTTCGAGCACGAACAGGTGGTCATCCGGACCGGCCCGCGCACGGGACTGCCCGTGATCATCGCCGTCCACTCGACGGCGCTCGGCCCGGCCGCCGGCGGCGTGCGGATGTGGCGGTACCCCGGCTGGCGGGACGGCCTCGCCGACGCCCTCCGGCTGTCGGCCGCGATGACCGCGAAGTTGGCGGCGGCCGGGCTGTCCAGCGGCGGCGGGAAGACCGTCGTCGCCCTCCCCGAGGGGACGGAGCTCGACGCGTCCCGGCGGCGCGACGCGCTGCACGACGTCGGCGACGCGATCGCCGCGCTGGACGGGGCGTACTCGGGCGGGCCCGACGTCGGCACGTCGCCCGCCGACATGGCGGTGATCGGCGAGATCACGCCGCACGTCTTCTGCCGCCCCGCCGAGGCGGGCGGCAGCGGCGACTCGTCCCCGCACACCGCGGACGGGACGCTCGCCGCGCTGCGCGCCGCCACCCGCCACCTGTACGGCACCCGGAGCCTGGCGGGCCGCCGCTTCGGCCTGATCGGCTTCGGCCGCGTCGGCGCGCACCTCGCTGGGCTGCTCGCGGCGGAGGGCGCCGAGCTCACGGTCGCCGACATCGACCCCGACCGGCGGCGGGCGGCCGAAGCGCTCGGCGCCGCCTGGGCCGATCCCGGCGAGATCCTCGGCGCGGACGTCGACGTCCTCGTCCCCGCCGCCCTCGGCGGCGTCCTGTCCGAGCGGACCGTGCCGCGGCTGCGCTGCCGGGCCGTCGTCGGACCCGCGAACAACCAGCTCACCGCCCCCGGCGTCGCCGACCTGCTGCACCGGCGCGGGATCCTGTGGGTGCCCGACTACGTCGCCGGCGCGGGCGGGGTGATCCACGCGGTCACCTCGGAGCTGCACCGCCTCGGCCCCGACGAGGCGCGGGCGCGCGTCGCCGCCATCGAGGACACCGTCACCGGCCTGCTCGACACCGCGTCCCGTCTCGGCCGGACCCCCGCCGAGGCCGCCGACGCCCTCGCCCGCCGCCGCGTCGAGGCGGCGGCGTGAGCGACATCACGCGGTCCAGAAGGGCCGAGTTCTTCGTGGCCGACGGCGGCGGCAGCAGGTTCGCCTTCCCGGCCGTCGGCGACGAGCGCCGCATGCTCCTCGACGTCCTCGGGTCGCAGCGGGCGACGCTGGAGCTGAAATGCGCCGGTCTGGGCGAGGAGCTGGCGCTGCGGGCCGCCGAGCCGTCGACGCTGTCGCTGCTCGGGCTCGTCCGGCACCTCGCCGACGTCGAGCGCCGCTGGTTCCGGCAGGTGCTGGCCGGGCACGACGCGCCGCCGCGCTTCTCGTCCGCCGACGACCCGGACGGCGACTTCGACGGCGCCGTCCCGGACCCCGGCGTGATCGCCGCCGCCTGGGACGCCTGGCGCGACGAGGTCGCCTTCGCCGACGCCTTCGCGGCCGCCGCGCCCCACCTCGACGTCGAGGGACGGGACGCCTGGCGCGGGACGGTCTCGCTGCGCTGGGTGCTCATCCACATGATCGAGGAGTACGCCCAGCACAACGGGCACGCGGACCTCCTGCGCGAACGCATCGACGGCGCCCGCGGCAAATGACCGCAGGGTCAGGACACGGCCCGCAGGAACGCCCCGGCGATCGTCCGGTACCCGGCCGCGTTGGCGTGCCCGTCGCCGGCGGTGCACTGGGAGGTCCAGGCGCAGATCCGTGCCACGTTCAGCGGGACGGTCCCGTACGGCGCCACCGTGACCTCGGTGGCGAAGTCGTGCGCGGCGAAGGCGGTGCTGACGTCGGCCACCTTGAAGCCGCTCGCCAGCGCCGCCGCCCGCTGCACGCCGTTGAACGCGTCGAGCAGCGGCACCGAGGCGATCGCGGTGACCCGGTCGCCCTTCACCCAGGACGCCAGGCCCGGGTCGTAGTAGGTCATCGAGGCGTAGACCGGGGTACCGCCTCCCGCCGCCCGCAGCCCACCGGTGATCCGCGGCAGCTCGCCGAGCAGGCTCCCGACGCCCTTGAGACCGCAGGCCACGTCCCCTTCCAGCAGGCAGCCGGTGTTGTTGACCCCGATGCTCAAGGTGACGTACCGGACGCGCCCGCGGTGCCGCTTGAGGAAGTCGAGCGCGGCGTTCATCTGGGAACCGGCGGCGTAGGCGCAGATCCCGCCGCGGAGCATGGTGGTGGTCGTCTCGCCGGGGCATCCCAGCTTCACCAGCCGCAGGCCGGGCCGCCGCGCTTTGAGGGCGGCGTGCAGGTCGTCGGTGTAACCCTCGTCCGTCGGCCCCCGCCCCGCCTGCACACCCACGGCCCCCGAGTCGCCCAGCGCCAGGTAGTACGTCGCCGAGGCGGCCCGCGCAGGCCCGGCCCCCAAACCGAGAACGAGCACAACCACCGCGCCCAGGACTTTCAACCGACTCGCCAACCAGATCACGCCCTCTCCCAGAAGCGCCCGAACCCGATCCTGGACACGCCGGAGCGGCGACACTAGAGCCGCGAGCAACAATAAACAAACATGTTTGTCTATCTGGCGACGTACTCAGCGGACGGCCGGGCGGTCACCGCTCGCGGACGGCCTTGAGCTCGATGTCGAGAGCGACCGGCACGGCGAGGGTGATCCGGTCATGATGCACACCGGTCGCGACGTACCCGCCGGTGGCATCGTCCAACTCGTACGTGTACACGGCGAACGCCGGCGCGGTCTGGTCGGTCTCCACACGCCAGTAGTGCCGGATCCCCGCCTCCGCGTACAAAGCGGGCTGCGTCCGCCGGTCCTTGCGCCTGGTGGACGGCGACACGACCTCGGCGACGAGAACCACCAACCCGGCCGGGATCGGACGTTCGTAGACGTCATGGGCGGCGGAGTACACCACGATGCCGGGAGCGATCTCGACCGGCTCCACCTCGTCGTCGTCGAGAAGGATGTCCACGTCGGTGTCGACCTGCCAGGCGTCGGGAGCCGCGTCCTCGATGCGCGTCGCCAACCGCCGCGCGATGCGCTGATGGATCGGACGAGGGCGTGGGCGTACGACGAGTTCACCGTGGACGAGGCTCACGCGCACCGGCAGGTCTTCCGGCAGCGCCTCGTAGTCTGCCCGAGTCCACGTGTCACCGGACGGCAACGGCAGAGTCAGCACATGCATGGCTCGGGGCGCCTCCGGTCGGAGTGGGTGCGGGCGCTCGGCAGAGTACCTTCAGCGCTTCCGGCGGCGCTCGGGTGGAAGACGGGGCCGGGGTTCGGCGAAGTACGGGTGATCGTTGGCCGAGCACTCGAAAGGTTCCGCAATGAGCAGGACAGGTACGTGACCGCCGAGGTGGGCGAGTCACCGACCGACCTCGACATCGTGGCGGGGTTCCGGCAGGACCCGGAGCGGTTCACCGACGTCCACGACCGGTACTTCCGGGACGTCTACCGGTACGTCGCCGGCCGTCTGGACGCCCAGACCGCCGAGGACATCGCCGCCGAGACCTTCTGCCTGGCGTTCGGGAAGCGCGACAGGTTCGATCCGCGGCGCGGCAGCCTCCGCGCCTGGCTGTTCGGGATCGCCACGAACCTCGTCGCGCAGCACCGCCGCAAGGAGGCGCGCCGCTACCGGGCGCTGGCGCGTAGCGCGGGCGACGCCCCCACGGTCGGCAGCCACGAGGACCGCGTCGTCACCGAGACCGCCGCCTCGCGCATGCGGCCCCAGCTGGCCAAGGCGCTCGCCTCGCTCTCCCCCGGTGAACGCGACGTGGTGCTCCTCGTCGCGCTGGCCGAACTCAGCTACGACGAGGTCGCGGACGCGCTGGGGATCCCCCAGGGCACGGTGGGCTCCCGGCTTTCCCGCGCCCGCAAGAAGCTCCACGACGCAATCCGGCCGGAGGCATTCCATGGATGAACTGACGATGCTCGGCGCCGCGCTGGCCGGGCCCGAACCGTCCACCGACACCGTGAACCGCAGCCGCCACCGGCTCCAGAACACGATGCGCGGCGGCCCCGCCAAGCCCAGGCGCAGGAAGCGCTGGATCGCCGCCGGAGTCGGGCTCACGGCCGCGGCAGCGGCGGCGGCGGCCGTGGTCGTCTCCGACCTGTCGGCGCCGGACGCGAAGAAGGAGCCGGTCCTGTCCGGACGTCAGGTCATGCTCGCCGCCGCGACCACCGCGGAGTCCAAGCCCGCGAGCTCCGGCACGTACTGGCACACGAAATCGGTCGAGAAGCTGGGCGAGGTCACCCAGGTCTCCGAGTCGTGGACGCGGCGCGACGGTGCCACCTGGCTCAGCGTCGCGCCCGGCCTGGTCAGCCGCGTCGAGAAGCGTCCGCTGATCAGGACCAGCACCCTCGACTTCGCGGGGGTCCAGCGGCTGCCGACCGACCCCGACGGGCTCAAGGCCGCGCTGCTCAAGAGTTGCGCGGTCCGGAGCGGCTGTGATCAGCCGGTGCGCACCGTGAGCCTGCTGGAGTCGATGCTCTTCGCGGTGCCCGCCCCGCCGAAGGTCCGCGCCGCGGCCTACCGCGCCCTCGCGGCGATGCCCCACATCGACAACCTCGGCAGGGCGGCGGACGGTTACCGGCTGAGGATCTCGTACATGAACGACGCCGGCACGCGCGTCGACGGCACCGAGACGATCGTCGTCGACCCGAAGAGCGCGCAGTTCCGCGTCGAGGGATGGGCCGGATTCGGGGACGGCGGCGTCCCCGTCGGGCCCTCGCAGACGGCGTCCGGCTGGACGGACACGCTGCCCGGGCGGATCGTCCCCTGGAGCAAGCAGATCCCCTACATCGAAAAGGAGAACAAGCAGCTCAAGGCCCAGAACCACTGATCCGTGTATCGCGAGCGTATCGAAAATCGCATACGCCGCCACAACAGGCTTCCGTCTTCACTTGAGCCACGGGGGCCGCATTGGCGGGCACTACCGGTTACCGATAGTGCCCGCCGGTGGTCCCGTAACGGTCGATTCATCGATCAGGAAAGGACCGTGATCATGGACTCGGATTCCGTGCGTGGCGTCGATCGGCGGCGGCTGCTCGGGTGGGGCGGCGGGTTGGCGGCCGCCGGCGTCGTGACGGCCGGCGCGTCGCTGGTGGGTTCCCCGTCCGGGCATGCCGTGGCCGCGGGACAGCGCCTTCCGGCCTCGACCGGCCCCGGCATCCCACCGGCCACCCGCCCCGGCGGCGCCTACGACCGGTACGTGGCGAAGCTGGCCGCCGAGGGCAAGTTCTCTGGCGTGGTCCTGTTGTCGCACAAGGGCCGGACGGTGCTGTCCCGCAGCTACGGCATGGCCGACGAGGAGAAAGGGATCCGCAATCACGAAGGCACCGCGTTCAGTCTCAGCTCGGCGGGCAAGCCGTTCCACGCGGTGGCCATCTTGCAGCTGGCGCAGCAAGGCAAGCTGAATCTGTCGGACACGGTCGGCACCCACCTGAAAGGCTTCGCGAAGGACGTCGCCGAGAAGGTGACCATCCACCACCTGTTGTCCGGCACCTCCGGGCTGGCCAGCCCGGAGGAGAACGTGCAACACGTCTTCCGGAGCCGGAAGGAAGTGCACCGGTATTACGAGCACCGGGCGCGGCAGGCGAAGCCGGTCGGCGTCCCGGGCGTTCCCGACACTTCCCACGCGGAGGCGGAGGTCACCATTTCCGCGCTGATCGTGGAGGCCGTGGCCGGCACGACGTACTGGGACTACGTCCAGGAGAACATCTTCAAGCGCTGCGGCATGACCGGCTCGGCGTTCTACACCCGGCCGCAGTGGCTCACCGACGAGCACATCGCGCACCCGTACATGACGCTGGCGGACGGCAGCCAGGTGGACGCCGTGCGCAACCTGGACAAGAGCAGCCCCGCCCGGGAGGTCCTCGGCAAGAACCCGGGTCGCGCCTTCATCGACGCCCCCGGAGACGGCGGCTTCGTCACCGCGCCGGATCTCGTCCGGTTCGCGCAAGGGCTGGGCGACGGCACGCTGCTGGACCGGCCCTGGGCCGACGTGCTCACCGCGCCCAAGATCCCCCACCAAGCGGCGTCGTTCGGGGCGTACGGGATCCCGGTCTCCATCGTCGGCGGCCAGTGGATGTACCAGCGCGCCGGCGGCAACCCCGGCGTCGCCGCCAACTGGGACATCTACCCGTACACCGGCTGGGTCGGCGTCATCCTCGGCAACCGCGACGGCGTGCCCCTCCAGGAGATGATCGGCCAGGAGATGCAGGCCATCACCGGCGTCTCGCCCGGCGGCGGCGGTGGCGGCGGTGGCGGCGGCTGAAACGGCCTGACGGCGGACACGGGACGTCACGCGAAATCCGATGGTGCGGCGCGGCTCTTGCGTCAAGAATCATCGGATGCGCGAAGTGAAGCCGTCCGACGGGATCATCAGCCTGTCCCCCCTGCGGCCGGACGATGTGGAGGCGCACCTCGCAGGGGAGGACGAGCAACTCGTTCGGTGGCTCAACGGCGGTCCCGGCACGCGGGAGGGCATCGAAGCGTACTTCCGGCACTGCCGGGAGCAGTGGGACACCGCAGGACCGCTCCGCGCGTTCGGCATCCGGGCGGGTGCTGACGAGGTGCTCGCAGGCACGATCGACCTGCGGTTCGCGGGAGAAGAACTGGCGCCCGGCCAGGTGAACATCGCCTACGGCCTCTACCCGTCCTGGCGGGGACGCGGCCTGGCCACCCGCGCGGTCCTGCTGGCGTCCCAGTACGCGGCGAGCGAGGGCGCGGCGGAGGCGGTGATCCAGGTAGAACCGGAGAATCCCGCCTCCGCCGCAGTCGCGCAGCGGGCAGGATTCACCCCCGGCGACCCGACGCACCGCGAACACGGCACACGCTTCGACTGGTACCTCCTGGACCTGCAAGCCCCTGCCCGATGACGACCAGGAGTCCTGGTCAGGTCCGTCACTGCCACGCCTGCGGTGCTAGCACTGGCAGATCCTGCGGCAGCCCAGCGCCAGCGAGGCCCGGACCGATCTCCAGCAGGCTCGCCCCGGTCACCTCCTCGCCGGCTCGGCCGTCGATGGTCATGAAGGCCTCATGGATGTCGTCGCGGATCTCCCAGCGGATGCGCAGGCGGCGGAACCAGTGCAGCAGGCCGATGGTGCGTTCGACGACGTAGCGGTGGACGCCCAGCCCGGACCCGTGCGGGTGCCGTTGCCGTCGATCAGCAGGTGGTGCTTGGAGCCCGCTCGGCCGCGGTCGACCGGGCTCGGCCCGTTTTTGGGCCGCCCTTCAAAGCCCGTACGTGGGAGCTGTCGATCAGCGCCCTGGACCAGTCCAACTGCCCGGCGGCATGCGGCTCCTCCAGCAGCAGCCGATGCAGACGTTCCCACACCCCGGGCCTGTGCCATTCGCCCAGCCGCCGCCAGCACGTCATCCCCGAACCGAACCCCAGTTCCCGGGGCAGGAACTCCCACCGGATCCCGGTGTGCAACACGTGTCCGCCCGGCGCGCCGGGCAGACGTGAAGCCCCACAGGCCCCCAGCCCACCGGCGGCACGAACCCTGCACGCCTATCTCCGATTGAGATGACTGACATCCCGAATCATCGCCTCAGATGAGGAAGTACCGGGGGCAGATCGACGCTTCTGCCTACGTGACGGCATCGAGAAGGCTGCCGGCCACACGACAGCACTTCCACCCGCGCCGGTATCCCGGCTCGTCCCGACAAGTAGGTGCACATGTCCGCATCATCCGAAGCCAGGACCTCGCTCCGCGGCCCGGCCGCGACGGCCCCGCACGGCGTGCCGGGGTGGCTGGTCGCACTGCTGGCCGTCGCCTCCGGCATGACAGTCGCCAACCTCTACTACGCCCAGCCCCTGCTGTCCTCGCTGAGCGGTGTCTTCCACACCAGCACGGCCACCGCCGGCACACTGATCACGCTCACCCAGGTCGGTTACGTGATCGGCATGCTCTTCCTGGTCCCGCTCGGCGACAGGCTGGAGAAGCGCAACCTGATCACCGTCCTGCTGACGGTCACGACGCTCGCCCTCGTGGCGGCGGGACTCGCCACCAGCTTCCCCATGCTGCTGATCGCCTCGCTGGTCAGCGGCGCCACCTCGGTCGTCGCCCAGATCCTGGTGCCCTTCGCCGCCAGCCTCGCTCCCGACCACGCCCGCGGCCGCATCGTCGGCAGGGTGATGAGCGGCCTGCTCACCGGCATCCTGCTCTCCCGCACGCTGAGCAGTCTGGTCTCGGACCTCGCAGGCTGGCGTGTCGTCTTCCTCGGCTCCGCCGCCCTGATGGCC
Organism: Actinomadura sp. RB99; assembly: GCF_014706005.1. Lineage (NCBI taxonomy): Bacteria > Bacillati > Actinomycetota > Actinomycetes > Streptosporangiales > Thermomonosporaceae > Actinomadura > Actinomadura sp. RB99. The sequence continues at coordinate 167,835 of NZ_JABMCA010000009.1, forward strand.
GTGCTCGCCATGGCCCTGCGCGCGGCCCTGCCCCGGCACGCGCCGACCACCACCATCCCGTACCACCACGTGCTGCGCTCCACCGTCCGGCTGGTGCGCACGCACCCGGTACTACTGCGCCGTGGCCTCTACCAGGCGGCGATGTTCGGTGCCTTCAGCGCGTTCTGGACCACGGTGTCCTTCGTCCTGACCGGCCCCCACTTCCACTACTCCCCGGTCGGAGTAGGTGTGTTCGCCCTCGTCGGCGCGGCCGGAGCGGCCATCGCCCCGCTCGCCGGGCACTGGGCCGACCGTGGGCTCGCCCGCCCCATGACCGGCATCGCCTTCGTGGTCGCCGCCCTCGCCTTCGCACTCGCCGGGTTCGGCGGACACAGCGTCATACTGATCGCCTTGGCCGCGATCCTCATCGACATGGCAGTGCAAACCACCCTGATCCTCGGCCAGCACATGGTCTACCAGCTCGACTCCGCCGCCCGCGCCCGCCTCAACAGCGCCTTCATCGCCATGTTCTTCGTCGGCGGCGCGGTCGGCTCGCAACTCGGCTCCGCCGTCTACCACACCGGCGGCTGGACTGCCCTGACGGTCCTCGGCGCGGCCCTCCCCTTGGTCGCCTTCCTCTACTGGACCACCGAGCGGCGGCAGCGAGCAGCGGCGAAGCCGGGTACCGCGAGCCTGTAATGGCGGCCGGCCCCAGGGAAGCCGCCCTGGGACCGGCCGACAAGGTGCGCTGGCAGACAGCACCGCATGCGCTATCGGTCAAGGACCCCGACCGGGCACCTAGCGTCACCGAGGTACGCACAGCACGGCACGACAGGAGGCGGACCGTGACCACCAACTTGCCATCCCCGCACAGCAGCCAGCCCCGGCTCCACCAGAAGGGCGAAGTGATCCAGGAGTTCGGGACCGTCAAGCAGTGCCCCATCGCCGAGCACGCGGACGAACAGCTCGACACCATCGCCGAACGCGTCCAGTCCCTGGGCGGCGTCGCGGTGGGAGACCCGCGGCACGTCGCCGAAATCAGCTCGATCCCGCGGCCCCCGGACGGCAGGCGTGGTTCCTGGCCGGGCATCTGGTCGACACACCGTTGGTCCACGCCTGAGGAAGGCCGCGGCCTCGGTCCGTCGTACGTGACCCCGGCACCTGCGGGTCATGAACCGGCGCACGCGCACGACGTCCCATCGTCCGCATACGATGCAGCCAAGATCGAAGCCCGTCGCCTTCACGCCGGACGGAGCGCTGTTCGACCAGGAGCGGATGATGGATCTGCGGCAGATGGAGGTCGTCGTCTCGGTGGCGGACACGGGCGGTTTCACGGCGGCTGCACGGCGGCTGCACGTGGTCCAGTCCGCCGTGTCCAGCACGGTCCGCGCCCTCGAACGCGAACTGGGTGCGCCCTTGTTCGACCGCACTACGCACCGTGTCTCCCTCACTCCGGCCGGCGAGGCGTTCGTCCCTGCCGCACGCGCGACGCTCCGCGCCGCCGAACTGGCCCGGGAGGCCGTCGATGCCGTAGGGGGGCAGCTGCGCGGGCGGGTGACGGTCGGCACGATGCAGGGGGTATGGGCGGGACTTCACCACGCCTTGGCCGCGTTGCGTGCGGAGCATCCCGGCGTGGTCGTGCACCTGCGACAGGCGGCCGTCGCCGACATCCGGCAGGCGCTGCGTGAGGGCACGGTGGACCTCGCCGTAGTGGCGCTCGACCGCCAGCAGCAGCGCGGGCTCACGACCCGGCTGCTCTCCCGCGAGGACATGGTGCTGCTGGCGGCGCCCCGGCGGGTGCTCGCCGGAGCGACACCGAGTGGCGAGGTCCGGCTCGCCGACATCGGCCAGTTGCCCCTGGTGGACTTCACACCCGGCTGGGCCATCCGTTACGCGGTCGACCGCGCCTTCCGGGCCGCGGGCGTCGACCGCGGCACGACGTTCGAGGTGAACGACATCGGCGCGGCAGCCGAGCTGGTCCGCAACGACCTCGGCGTCTGCATCATGCCCAAGTCCATTGCGGACCGCTTCCCCGATCTGCCCCAGTACCGGTTCGACCGGCACGCCCCGAACTGGAAGATCATGGTGGTACGACCTCCCGGTGAGGCACCGCCGGCGGTCGCCGCGCTGCTACGGCACATCACCTGACGGCAGCCAGGTCGTTCTCGGCCGCCACAACGCCGAACGTCACGCCAAGCTGCTTGCAGGGCTGCGGTCCTAATGAAAACGCATCCGGGCTCGATTTCGATGTGCCCGGCCGCCGAGTCCGGCGCGGCGTTGATGGCGTAAGCGCCGTGGCGCGACAGGCGGTCGAACGCCTCGAGCCGCCCCGCAGCGCCACTGCCGGCGACGGCGCGTCCTAGTGCCGCATCAGGCTATGTTCGCCCCCTGGTGACCCGAGGCGGGACCAGTCCGGCCGGCCACTCCCTCCTCGGGCATGATGGGGCCATGGAGGATCAAGCGCCCCTTGGATCCGGTGGCACCGAGGCGCCGATGAGCCGAGAGATTCTGCTCGATGAAGTGGTGGACCCGGTCAAGGCGACGGCCCGTATCCAGATCCGCCGCATCCGGATCGCCCCTGGCCATCCTGCCGGTCGACACATCCACAACGGGCCCGTGTTCGGCAGCATCGAATCCGGCTCGGCCGTCTACCAGATCGCAGGCCAGGAGCCCTCGGTGCTACGCCCCGGGGACGTATTCCACGAACCCCAGGGCGCGGTGATCGAAAAGTTCGACGCCACCGAGGAAGGCGTCACCTTTCTGGGCTACTTCCCGCTCGCCGCCGACGAGGAGCCTGCGATCGAACCGCCCGCCGGCTCCTGACAAGGTCGGGACACACCGCTCAGGCAACGTTCGCCCTGTTGACGACGGCGCGTAGGGCATGGTCGGTGCCGTCGAGCGCGAAGTAGCGCAGGGCGGTGAACTAGGCCTCGATCCGTTCATTGACGCGGCACTAGTTCATCGGGCGCATCATTGCCACGCCTCCACGGTGCTAGCGCTTGATGTGCGCCAGGAACTCCGCGAACGCCCGCCGGTCGAAGACCAACCTGGGGCCGCCCGGGTCCTTGCTGTCCCGGACCGCCACCGTCCCCGGCACTGATGCCAACTCCACGCAATCGCCGCCGTTGGGACCGGTGTAGCTCGACTTGCGCCATACGACCTTCGTCGGGTCCATCACTCCTACACCTTCTACGGTGCTAGTGCTTGATGTGCGTCAGGAATTCCGCGAAGGCGTGCCGGTCGAACACCAGCCTCGGGCCGTCCGGATCCTTGCTGTCTCGTGCAACGACGGCATTGGGAAGAGCGCCAAGCTCGATGCAATCTCCGCCGTTGTTGGTGCTGTGGCTGCTCTTACGCCAGGAAACGTTGTGCAGGTCCATCTCGTCTGACACCTCCACGACCGGCGCGGCTCCAGCCGGTCCTACCGTTTGACGCTCGTCAGGAAGGATGCGAAGGCGTGCCGGTCGAACACCAACCTGGGGCCGTCCGGGTCCTTGCTGTCCCGGACGGCCACCGTCTCCGGCCGCGACGCCAACTCCACGCATTCGCCGCCGTTGGACGTGGTGTAACTCGACTTCCGCCAGGCGGCCTTCGCCATGTCAATCACTGCCACGCTCCTGCGGTGCTAGCGCTTGATGTGCGTCAGGAAATTCGCGAACGCCGGCCGATCGAACACCAGCCTCGGGCCGTCCGGGTCCTTGCTGTCTCGTGCGACGACGGCATTGGGAAGAGCGCCAAGCTCGACACACTGCCCGCCGTTGTTAGTGCTGTTGCTGCTCTTACGCCAGGGAATGTTGCGCAGGTCCACCTCGTCTGACACCTCCACGACCGGCACGAGGCCAGTCGGCCCTACCGTTTGACACTCGTCAGGAAAGACGCGAAAACGTGCCGGTTGAACACCAACCTGGGGCCATCCGGGTCCTTGCTGTCCCGGACGGCCACCATCCCCGGCACCGACGCCAACTCCACGCAGTCGCCGCCATTGGACGTCGTGTAACTCGACTTCCGCCAGACAGCCCCGGTCATGTCGATCACGGCGTTCCCTGGGGCGCTAGTGCTTGATGTGCGACAGGAACTCCGCGAAGGCGCGCTGGTCGAACACCAGCCTGGGGCCATCCGGGTCCTTGCTGTCGCGGACCGCCACCGTCCCCGGCACCGACGCCAACTCCACGCAATTGCCGCCGTTCGACGTGGTGTAACTCGACTTCCGCCAGATTGCGCTATTCAGGTCCATTTTTCTCGCACCGCTTTCTGAATTACTTCGATCGAATGACTCACGGGCAAGGCCAGCGACCGGATCTCGATGAGCGATCGGCTCACCAACGCGATGTCTTCCGGATCACTGAGCGTGAGACCGCGGGCCGCCATGTCCACGTAAGCGATCTCGCTTCTATCGGGGAGCGTAGCGAGGGTGAATGATCCGCTGTTCCCGGCGTGCTCACCAGCACTGGGGACGATCTGGACGGTCACGACGCGCCGCTCCACCTGGTAGAGGAGATGCTCCAGTTGCTCCTTCATGATCTCCGAGCTGCCGACCGGACGGTAGAGGGACACCTCGTCCTGGAGCACCGAGAGATTCGGCGGTGGCGGGTTATCCCGGCCCAGGATGCTCTGGCGGTTGATACGCGCTTCGACCGCTTCTTTGTCGCTTCTCAGCAGCGCAGAGGCATAGGCGGGAGTCTGGAGAAGGCCGTGGATGTTTAGCGGCTCGTATGCCTGGAGCATTTCCGCTTCGGGTTCGACGGTGTGCCAGTCGAACCAGGTGGGGAAGGTGGCGTCCTTGACCAGGTCGTCGTAGAGGTCGAGGAGCTCGCCGTCCGCGTCCAGGGCGTGGTCCATGGTTTCGGCGAACTCGCGGGTGCAGCGGGTGCGGCCGTTCTCGACCGCGCCGATGTACTGGGGCTTGACTCCGAGCCCGCCATTCGCGCGGCGGCCGAGCGCCTCCTGCGTCCACCCCTTCGCCTCGCGGAGCCGGCGGAACCGGCGCCCGAAGGCGAGCAGCGTCGGCGAGACCGTCCCGCGCTTGCGCTGTGGAGCCATGTCCTCATCCTCCCTCTTTCGGGGCACCCAACCAACACCCAAGTGGCGGGGGCGCATGCACCACGGCTTGCCATGCGCGACATGCGTTTTGTCACGCTGAGTGCTTCGATTATGGCTGACTGTCATCAAGAAGCAAAGGAAGTATCCACGGCCAGTCAGGGATGGTGTCCGATGTCGCCTACTTCGTTCGCCTCGGAGGTGCCGACGCTGGTGTTGGAGCCGGATGATCGGGCTCCGGGGCTGGCGCGGCGGTTCCTCGCGGAATGGTTCCGCGAATGGGGTTCGCTCGACGACTACATCGGACGCGTCCTGGTGAGCGAGCTCGTCACGAATTCGTGCGTGCACGGCGAAGGGCCGGTCGTGGTGCGGGTGTTCCGGGACGAGCGGGACGGCGGCGCCGTGATCGAGGTGTGGGACGGCGGCGACGGGCGTCCGGTGGTGTGCGCGGAGGACGTGCAGGCCACGTCGGGGCGCGGGGTGTTCATGGTCTCGGAGCTCGCGCTCTCCTGGGGCACGCGGCCGCTGGTGGAAGGCGGAAAGGTCACGTGGGCGAAATGCGGCCTCTAGCAGGTCGTGCGGTTCGGCTCCGGCTCGGCAGGGCGCGGGCCTTTCGGCCGGTGCGTTCGGCGCAGGGCGAGGTTCTGTTCCAGCGGGCTCGTGAATCGCGGGTGGAGGCGGTCGGTGCGCTTCTCACGTGCCGGTTGTTCTCGGCCCGGTGAAAGTCCCGCGCGAGACAAGGAGATGGGGCAATGGGCAAGCACGACAACAGCGGCGACACGCATCGGCCGGGGCAGCCGATTCCGCCGGACAAGAAGGACGACGACAACACCGGTGGCGGCGGGAAGAGGGGAAAGTGACCACATCCGAACTCGTCCGGCGGCTGCGGGAGAGCGGTGACCTGCGCAGTCCTGGGTGGGAGCGGGCGATGCACGCGGCGCCGCGCCATCTGTTCGTCCCGGATCGGGCCTGGTGCACGCCCGACGGTGGCGGTGCTCCTTTCGCGATCGACCGGTCCGCCGATCCGGAGCGGTGGCGGGAGGCCGCCTATGCCGACGCCGCGATCGTCACGCAGGTGGACGACGGGGCCGGGGATCCGGCGTCCGGAAAGGGGGCGTGGACGTCGTCGCTGTCGGCGCCCGGGGCGGTGGTGAGCTTCCTCGAACTGCTCGCGCCCCGCGATCACGACCGCGTGCTGGAGATCGGCACCGGGACGGGCTGGACGGCGGCCCTGCTGTCTTCCAGGCTCGGTGCCAGGCGGGTGACGTCCGTCGAGGTGGACGAACGGGTCGCGGAGAGGGCGGCGGCGAACCTCAGGGAGGCGGGGTTCGCGCCGGACCTGGTGGTCGGCGACGGCGAGAAGGGCGTGCCCGCGCGGGCGCCGTTCGACCGGGTCCACGTGACGTGCGGGGTCACCGTCCTGCCGCCGAGCTGGATCGAGCAGACCCGGCCGGGCGGGGTGCTCCTCTTCCCGTGGATGCCGTCGTTCGGGGACGGGCACAAGGCGCGGCTCACGGTCACGGGCGACGGCCGCGCGGTCGGGGGGTTCCACGGGTCGGCCGATTACATGATGCTGCGGTCGCAGCGCAGTCCTGGGTTCGGTGACCTCGACCGGGACGGCGAGGAGTCGCGGACGCGGCTCGCCCCTCGGACCGTGGCCGGCGACTCGTCCGGGGCGGACGTCGCGATCGCCGGGATGCTGCCCGACGTGCTCGGTGACGAGCGGATCGTCCGGGAGCGGCCGAGCCTGGTGCTCGTGGACGAGGCGGGGACGTCGTGGGCGCGGTGCTCCTATCGGGTGGGCGCGGACGACTTTCCGGTGGTGCAGGGCGGTGAGCGGCGGCTGTGGGACGAGGTCGAGGCCGCCTACCTGCGCTGGGTCGGGTGGGGAAGTCCGGGCCGGGACCGGTTCGGGCTGGTCGCCGGCCCGGAGGGGCAGCGGGTCTGGTTCGACCGTCCGTCCAACGTGATCTGAGGCGGGCGGTTCGGCGTCACGAGCGGGATGGGACGAGGCCGGCGGCGAAGCGGTCGATCTGGGCGGCGAGTGCGTCGGGCGCCTCCAGCGGGGACAGGTGGCCCGTGTCCTCGATGACCGTCATGCGGGAGCCGGGGATGATGGGCAGGAGGTCGGCCTCGAGCGAGGCGGGCGGGTCGACGCGGTCGTGCCGTCCGGCCAGGACGTGGACGGGGACGTCGATGGCACCGGCGGCGTCGGAGATGTCGGCGGTGATGCCCTGCCGGGGCCAGGCGAGCCGGGCGTCGTCGCCTGCGGCGAGGCTGTCGGCGATCACCTGTTCGCGCAGGTCGGCGGGCAGGGGCCGGTGGGTCAGGACGTGCTGGAGCGCGTCGGCGACCGTCGCGCGGCTGTCGTAGGCGTGCGACAGCGCCTCCGCCGCCGACGCGTCCACGGTCGGGCGCGGCGGGGCCGGGGCGACGAGCACGAGCCCGGCCAGCCCGGCGGGGCGCCGCGACGCGACGAGCTGGGCGGTCTTCCCGCCCATCGAGTGCCCGACGAGCACGTACCGGTCGAGGCCGAGCCCGCGGACGACGTCCAGCGCGTCGTCGGCGAGGCGCTCGATCCCGTAGGGGCCGGGGAGGTCGCGGGCCGCGCCCCAGCCGCGGTGGTCGTAGGACACGACGGTGCGTCCGGACGCGAGCCGGTCGATCACCGGCGCGAAGGTGCGGTGGGAACCGCCCCAGCAGTGGAGGAACACCAGCGCCGTCGGCTCTCCGTCGCGCACCCACACCGGCAGACGCCCGCCCTGGACGTTCACGTATCGCTTGTCCATCTGGACTCTCCTTTCGTCTGCTTCGACGCTACGAACCGGCGACCTCTCGGAACAGGTAAGCTCCGGCCTGTCTATGGTGAAAAACGGACAGCGAGACGACATCCGATCGCTGCGCTACGCGACGGACGGCGGCGTCGAAGTCATCACGTTCCCTCGGCTGCGAGGAATGCCCGCAGGTGGTGAGGAACCTTCCTTGCAGCGGGCCGACTTCCACGTGCTCGCGATCGTCGATTCAGGGCGGGGAGCGGTGACGGTGGATTTCGTCCATCACCGCCTGGAGCCGGGCACGATCGTCTGGATCCGGCCGGGCCGTGTGCACCGCTGGGACGACATCGAGAACCTGGACGGAACCCTTGTGCTCTTCCGTCCCGAAGCCGTCCCGCACGGCTCCCCGGGCGCCGAGCCCTTCGGGCCAGTCACCTGGCGGCGGCCCGAACGCCCCGCACTGGTCCGCCTCGCCGCCGACCACCTGTGCCGCGAGTACGACGCGTCCCGCGCCCGACCGATACCCGGCGGTACCGCGATCCTGCGCGCGCTGCTGGAGGTGCTCCTGCTCCGTGCCGCCGACTGCGCGCCTCCGCCGCCCGCCGGGCGCAAGGCGTTCACCGCCTACGCGACGGCAGTGGAGGCGCACTTCGCGACGTCGCGGGAGGTCGCCTGGTACGCCCGGCGGCTGGGCTACTCGCCGCGCACCCTCAGCCGGGCGACGCAGGAGGCGACCGGTCGCAGCGCCAAGCGGTTCCTGGACGACCGGGTGGTGCTGGAGGCCAAGAGGCTCCTCGCCCATACCGGCATCACCGTCGCCGAATGCGCCCGCCGCACCGGATTCGACGACACCGCCAACTTCTCCAAGTTCTTCCGCGCGCGCGCCGGCCTCACCCCCGGCGCGTTCGCGACCCAGGCCCGGATACCCGCGACCAACGCACCTCCCGCCCCGGAGCAATCTGGGGCAGACTTCCCATAAGCGGTGATTCGCAGAGGGGGCTCCTGTGGACAAGGCATTGCTGTTCGTGATCGGGCTGGCCAACCGGACGGTGTTCGCGGCCACACGGGGACGGGTCGTGCTCTACCGCTTCGGCGGCATGCCGGGCGTGATGGTCGAACTGGAACCCCACGGCGAGCCCGGCGTCATCGCCTCGTTCCGCGACGGCGAGGACCATGTCCTGCTGGCCGAGGACGCGGACGGCGCGCTGGTGGAGTCGCTGCGCTCCGCCACGTCCGCGAAGGTCGAGGCGGGCGATCGCTGGTACCCCGCCGGCATCGTCATGGTCGAGGACTCCGGAGAAAGGGAACGCCTGCTCAAGCGGATGCTCGAGCAGGCGTCCATCAGCGAGCGGTACGAGATGAAGCGGCGGCGCATGGTCCCCGTCGCGCGGCTGACGCCGCAAGGTGCGCCGGAGACGTCCGCCGAGGCCGTCAGCGGGCTCCGGATCGGCTGATCAGACCGACGACCGCACCCGGCGGCGCACCCGGGTCCCGGCGGGAGACTCGACGAGGCGGACGCAGAGTCCGGCGACGATAAGGCCCGCCAGGCCGACCAGCAGCGATCCCGGCAGCAGCATCAGAGCGGCGGGCACGCTGTCCGGCAGGACCCCGCCGGCCGCGTTGACCAGCCCCGGTGCGCCGATGAGGGCGAACAGGCAGAACGCGCGGCGGGTCGCGCGGTCGCGCGCCAGCGCGGCGCCGGCCAGGACGGCGGCCGCCAGCACGCTCGCCGCCAGCAGCTCGTTCCAGGTCCGTATGACGGCGCCGAGAGCGTCCGTGTCCTGCTGCGGTGCGAGGTCGGCCCGGTCGCCCACGTACAGGACAAACGCCGGGTACGAGTGGAGCACGGCCAGGACGGCGGCCGCGGTCACGGCCCCGATGAGGCGGACGCGGCCGAGGAGGCGGGCGCCGTGGCGCGGGCCGGGCGACAGGACGAGGCACGCCGTGGCGAGCAGCGCGAGCGGCAGCGACGTTCCCCCGAAGTCCCTCCCGAGATACGCGTAGGCGTAGTCCTGGAAGGCCGTCCCGTAGGCGGCGAAAGCGACCTGGACGGCGGTCACCGTACAGGCGCCGATGGTGGCCTGGCGGCGCAGGCCCCGCCAGGCCAGCACCGCGATGACCGTCCAGGCGAGCCAGTACGGCCCGGTGCCGAAGTGGTACAGCAGCCCGTACAGCCCAGTGCCTCGGGGCCCCAGGTGGGAGCTGACGTCGGCCAGCGTCGGCACGTCCAGGACGAACCGGACCGTCTCGACCATCAGCAGGAGCAGGGCGAGGAAGCCGGTGATGGCGAAGGCGTCGGACCAGAGGGAGGTGACGGTGCCGGACTGGGCGCGGCGGAACCGGATCCGCACCGCGCCCCACAGCAGGTCGGCGGTGTCGGCGAGGGACGGGCGCGTCTGGCCGGGGCGGGCCGCCGACAGCAGGACGTCCAGCATCTCCTGGCCGTGGGCCTCGCGGTGGGCGGCGGGGTAGCAGGCCAGGAGGCGGCGGTAGCGGTCTTCGAGCGTGCTCAACGGAGCCCCCTCGGGAAGAGTCCGGCGAACGCCGGGGCGGTCCCGCCTCCGGGAAGGCGGAAGGCGGCGAGACGGCGGGCGGCGGCCTCGGTGCGGCGGCGGAGCGCGTCGACCTCGGCGGCGAGCGCGGCGGCGCCGTCCTCGGTGAGCCGGTAGTAGCGGCGCAGCCGGCCGTCGACGACCTCCTCGCGGTCTTGGGCGATGAGGTGCTCGGCCTGGAGCCGGTCGAGGGCCGCGTAGAGGGTGCCGGCGCGCAGCCGGGTGCGCCCGGCGGAGATCCGGTCGACGTCGGCGATGATCCCGTAGCCGTGCTGGGCCCCGTCCGCGAGGGCGGTGAGGATCAGGAACGTCGGTTCCTGCATCGGCTTGCTCATGCGATCTTTATATATCGATGACTTGACTATGCACAAGCCCAACAGGTCCCCGGGAACGGGCACACCGCCCCGTACGCTTGGTAGCGATCAGCAACACAGGGTGACGATCCGGGGGAACGGCTGTGACGCAGGGCTGGCGCGAGCGCACCCGCTACTGGCGCGACCGCCTCTTCATCTCCGTGCGGGGGCGCGCGACGATCGTCACCGTCGCGTTCGCGGCGCTGTTCCTGACCGTGATCCTGGTGCTCTGCATGCTCCTCGTCCGCGACTGGCTGGAGCGCCGCGAGGCGGACAAGGCCGAGCGCACCACGGAGCGGATCGTGTTCGACGTCCTGCGCGGGCGGGGCGGCCCGGCGCTCACCACCCGCCCGGACGAGTCCAGCCTGGTGCAGGTCGTCAGCCCGGACGGCAGGACGGTGCTGGCGGCGACGCCCACGGCCCGCGACAAGCCGCCACTGGCGAGCGCCGACCTCGCGACCGGGACCCTGCTCGTCGACCAGCGGACCTGTCCCGCGTCGATCCCGGGCTGCGCGTGGATCTTCGGCCTGCGGGTGGTGAACGCGTCGCCGTGGGGGCCCGGGGCGATGGTCGTCACGGCCGAGCCGCTCCCGAGCCTGCTGAACGTGTGGGGGCTGCCGCTCAGCCTCGTCGCGATCCTGCTCGTGCTGCTGGCCCTCGTCGCGTGGTGGACGTGGCACACGATCGGCCGGGCGTTCGCCCCCGTGGACCGGATCCGCCGGGAACTGGCCGGCCTCGACATGCGCGACCTGCGCCAGCGCGTGTATGTCCCGCGCACCCACGGCGAGATCCAGGCGCTGGGCGAGACGGTCAACGGGACTCTGCAGCGGCTGGAGGAGGCGACCGACCGGGAGCGCAGGTTCATCTCCGACGCCTCGCACGACCTGCGCAACCCGATCGCCGGGCTGCACATGCAGCTGGAGATGGCGCTGGACGAGGCCACCGAGGAGTCGCGGCCGCTGCTCCGCTCGGCGCTGCGCGACACCGAGCGGCTCAACGACATCGTGATGGACCTGCTGGAGCTGTCCCGGCTGGACTCGCGGGCGCCGCAGCCGGAGGAGCCCGTCGACCTCGCGGAGGCGGCCCGCCGCGAGGTCGACCGGCGCGGCGACGGCGTGCGGGTCACGGCCCGGCTGGAACCCGGCGTGATCGTGCGGGCGAACCCGGTGCGGATCGCGCGGGTGCTCGGCAACCTGCTGAGCAACGCCGAGCGGCACGCCGAGTCGAGCGTCGAGGTGACGGTCCGGCGGGACGGCGGGACGGCGCTGCTGGAGGTCCAGGACGACGGCCACGGCATCCCGCCGGACCAGCGGGAGCGGGTCTTCGAGCGGTTCGCGCGGCTGAGCGAGTCGCGCGAGCGGGACCCGCAGGGGACGGGCCTCGGGCTGCCGATCGCCCGCGAGATCACCGAGATCTACGGCGGCACGCTCACCATCGCCGACAGCGACCGGGGCGCGCGGTTCGTCATGCGCCTCCCCCTCGTGCCGGACGGCGGATGACGTCGATGACCGAGGACAGGCCGCCGTCGCCGTGCCCGGCGTCCACGGCGCGCCGGAACAGGTCGCGGAGGGCGGCCGGTCCGGCGGTGTCGATCCCGGCCTCGCGGCTCGCCTCGACGACGTGGTCGGCGCCCACGGCCTGCATGCGGAGGCTGTTGGCGCCGCCCGGGGAGACGCCCCCGTCGATCTCCTCGGCGAGGATGCGCAGGAAGCCCATCGGGCCGTCGCCCGTCAGGGCCTCCAGCGTCGTCGACGCGAACGGCCGGAACTGCCGCGCGGACACCCCGGCGGTGCCGAGCAGGGCCGCGGCGTGCATGTACGAGACGAGCGTGGACCAGAACACGTACAGCTGCGACTGGTAGTAGAGCATCGACAGGCCCGGGTCGGTGCCGACGAACGTGGTGTCGCCCAGTTCGGCGAGGGTGTCGCGGTGGCGGTCGAGGACCGCTTCCGGGCCGCTGTAGAAGACGTACGAGCCGGGCCGCCCGATGCCGGGCGGGGGCACCATCACGCCGCCCGTCAGCAGGTCGGCGCCGTTCTCGCGGGCCCAGTCGCCGGCGCGGCGCAGTTCGCCGGGGCTGCCGGAGCTGAGGTTCACCAGGGCGCGCCCCTTGACGTCGGCGTCGCCGATGGAGTCGTACATGGCCTGGTAGTCGGTCTGGCTGATGACGACGAGTTCGGACGCGGCGAGCGCGTCGGCCATGGTGGCGGCGAGGGTCGCGCCCTGTTCGACCAGTGGGGCGGCCTTGGACGGGGTGCGGTTCCACACCGTGGTGGGGTGGCCGTTGGCGAGGAACGTCCGCGCCATGGTCGCGCCCATGGGGCCTAGGCCGATGACGGTGACCGGTGATGTCATGTGCTCCTCCTAAAGGGCGTGTTGTTCGGGCCCAACCGTGGCGTGGAGCGCTACGGAACGGCTGCGGGTCCGTCCGTAGCGCTCGTTACGCTGGCGGTGTGCGCTTTGGGGTACTTGGCCCGCTTACGGGGTGGACGTCCGGCGGGACGCCGGTCCGGGTGCCCGAGCCCAAGGTCCGGACGCTGCTGGCGGCGCTGCTCACCGAGGCGCTCACCGAGCCGGGCCGGGCCGTTTCGGTGGACCGGCTGATCGACGTACTGTGGGGCGACCGGCCGCCCCGGAACCCGATGGGAACGCTCCAAGCCCGGGTCTCGCAGCTGCGGAGGGTCCTGGAGGACGCCGAGCCCGGCGCGCGGGCGCTGGTCGCCGCCCGCCCGCCCGGGTACGCGCTGGACGTGCCGCCGGACGCCGTGGACGCGGGCGAGTTCGCGGCGCTGCTCGTCCGGGCCGGGCGGGCCGCCGATCCGGTCGCCAAGGCGCACCTGCTGGGGGCCGCGCTGGAGCTGTGGCGCGGGCCGGCGTTCGACGGGTTCGCGGACGCCCCGTTCGCCGAGGCGGCGGCGGCCGGCCTGGAGGAGCGCCGGCTGGCCGCGCTCGAAGAGCACGCCGAGGCGCGGCTCGACCTGGGCGAGCACGCGGCGCTCGCCGCCGAGCTGGCCGCGCCGGTCGCGGAGCACCCGCTCCGGGAGCGGCTGCGCGCCGCGCACCTGCGCGCCCTGTACCGCGCCGGACGGCGCGCCGAGGCGCTCACCGGCTACCACGACCTGCGGGAACGCCTCGCCGACGAGCTGGGCGTCGACCCCGGTCCGGAGCTGGCCGCGCTGTACCGGTCGATGCTGGAGCAGGACCCGTCCGAAACCGGGCGCCCGCGGACGGCTCCGCGCCTGCCGGCCGTCCTCGGCGAGCTGATCGGGCGCGAACGCGAGGTCGAGGCCGCCCGCGCGCTGCTGGCCGCGCACCGGCTGGTGACGCTGACCGGCACCGGAGGTGTCGGGAAGACCCGGCTGGCGCTGGAGACGGCGGCCCGGTCGGCCGCCGTCCACCCGGACGGCGTCTGGTTCGTCGAGCTGGCGCCGGGCCGTCCGGCGACGTCCGCCGAGGTCGCCCGGCTGATCGGGCACGTCCTCGGCCTGCGCGACGAGGCCGCGCCGGACCCCGGCGGTCCCGGCGGCCCCGGCGGGCCGTCCGACGCGGCCGGGCGCGTCGGCGAGGCGCTGGGCGGGCGGCGGGCGCTGCTCGTTCTGGACAACTGCGAGCACGTGGTCGAGCAGGTCGCGGAGCTGGCCGGGCGGCTGCTCGCCGCCGCGCCCGGCCTGCGGGTCCTCGCGACGTCGCGCGAGCCGCTCGGCCTGCCGGACGAGCGGCTGCTGGTCGTCCCGCCGCTGGACCTGCCCGGGCACGCGACGACCCCGGACGCGCTCCTGGAGTCGGGCGCGGTCCGGCTGTTCGCGGCGCGGGCGTCGGCGGCGGACCCCGGGTTCGCGCTGGACGCGGCGTCGGCGCCGTGGGTCGCGTCGATCTGCCGGCGGCTGGACGGCGTCCCGCTCGCGCTGGAACTGGCGGCGACGCGCGTCCGGGCGTTCGGGGTGCGGGAGCTGGCGGCGCGGCTCGACGACCGGTTCCGCGTGCTGGCGGGCGGCCGGCGCGGCGGCCCGGAGCGGCAGCGGACGCTCCGCGCGGTGATCGACTGGAGCTGGGGCCTGCTCGGCGAGGACGAGCGGGCGGTGCTGCGGCGCCTCGCCGTCCACGCGGGCGGCTGCACGCTCGCGGCGGCTGAGGAGGTCTGCGGCGCGGACGCCGAGGTGTTGGCCCGCCTCGTGGACCGTTCGCTCGTTGTGCGCGCGCGGGACGACCGCTACCGCCTGTTGGAATCGGTCGCCGCCTACGGGCTGGAGCGGCTGCGCCAGGCGGGCGAGGAGAAGGAACTGCGGCACCGCCACGTCCGGTACTACACCGACCTGGCTCAACGGGCAGACGGCGCGCTACGGGGCCCTGAGCAGCGCGAATGGCTGGAACGCCTCGACCAGGAGGGTGCCGACCTGCGCGCCGCCCTCGACCACGGGGCCGGGCTGCCGCTGGTGAACGCGCTGGGCTGGTACTGGTACCTGCGCGGACGGTTCGGCGAGGCCCGGTACGCCTTCAAGGAGGCGCTGGCGGAGGCCGGTGCGGCCGAGCCCGGACGTGTGGAGGCCGAGACGTGGCTGGCGGGTTTCACCATGCTGGCGGGCGAGACCACCGATTCCGAGCGCCTGCGCGTCGCCGCCCTTGAGCGCTACAAGGACCGGGAGACGTTCGCCTACGCGCGGGCGGAGTGGTTCCTGAGCCACGCCCACTGGGCCTATGGCGACATCACCGCGAACCAGGCTCGCGTCGAGCATGCGCTCGCCGTGTTCCGCGCGCGCGCCGATTCCTGGTACACGGCCGCCGCGCTGGCGACCCGCGCCAAGTTCGCGGTCGTCCACGGCGGCCTGGCGGCCATGGAGCGCGACGGCGGCGAGAGCATGGCGCTCTTCACCGCTCTGGGCGACGCGTGGGGCCGGCTGGAGGCGACCGACGCCCTCGGCCGCCGCGCCGAGATCACCGGCGACTACGCGGCGGCCGCCGCCCACCACCGCGCGGGCCTGGGGCTCGCCGAGGACCTCGGGATGTGGCCCGAGGTGTCGTTCCGCACGGCCGGGCTCGGCCGCGTCGCGCTGCTGACCGGTGCCCTCGACGAGGCCCGCGACCTGCACGAGGAGGCCCTGCGGATCGCCACTCGGCAGGCCGCCCGGTCGGCGGAGGAGTTCGCCGAGGCCGGGCTCGGGCTGGTCGCGCGGGCCCGCGGCGACCTCGACGCCGCCGAGCGGCACCTGCGCGCCCCGCTCGGCTGGCTGCGCGGCATCGGCGGGACGGCCGGGATCGCGTTCCTGCACGCCCAGCTCGGGTACGTCGCCGAACTGCGCGGGGACGCCGAGGCCGCGCTCGCGCTGCACCTGGACGGGCTCGCCGGCGCGCGCGCCACCGGCGACCCGCGCGCCATAGCGCTCGCGCTCGAAGGGGTGGCGGGTGTGCGCGCGCTTGCAGGCGAGCACATCGCGGCGGCGCGGCTGCTCGGCGAGGCGTCCGCGCTGCGCGCGTCCGCCGGCGCCCCGCTCCCGGAGGCCGAAATGGGCGATATCAACCGAGCTGTCGGGACGATCACGGCGGCGATCGGCGTTGCCCCGTTCAGGAGCGCATTCGAGCACGGCCGCGCGGCCGCGCGGGCGGAGGGAGCACCATGAGCGAGGATCTCGGTTTCGGATGGCAGGGCGACCGGCTGGACCTGCCCGCCTACCTCGAGCGCATCGGCTTCGACGGCGTCCCCCGGCCGGACGCCGCGACGCTGCGCGCGCTGCACCGGGCGCACGTCACCGCCGTCCCGTTCGAGAATCTGGAGATCATGCTGGGCCGGCCGATCGAGCTGGACCTCGCGACCGTGCAGGGCAAGCTCGTCGACCGGCCGCGCGGCGGGTACTGCTTCGAGCACAACCGGCTGTTCGCCGCCGTGCTGGAGAGGATCGGCTTCGAGGTCACGGCGCTGACCGGCCGGGTGTCCATGGGGGCGGAGAAGGTGCTTCCGGGCACGCACGCGCTGCTGCACGTCCGCACGCCCGGGCAGGCCGCGGACGAGCCCGCGCTGCTGTGCGACGTCGGCTTCGGCGGCGGCCCGCTGGAGCCGCTGGAGTTCCCCGGCGGCGCGGACGTCGAGCAGGACGGCTGGGGCTTCCGGCTGCGTCCCGGCCGGGCCTCCGCGGCGCTGCCGGCGGGCGCCCAGGTGTGGGAGATGCACCAGCGCGGCCCGGACGGCTGGTTCACGCGTCACTCGTTCCCCCTGGTCGAGGCGTTCCGCGTCGATTTCGACGTGCTGAACCACTATGTGGCGACGAGCCCGCGGTCGCCGTTCACGAGGCGGCCGTTCGTCCAGCGGTTCTCCCCCGAGGCGCACCTCGTGCTGGACGGGACGAAGCTGACGGTGACGCGGCCGTCCGGCGCGGGTGAGACGCGTACCGTGCCTCCGGTGCGGCTTCCCGACGTGCTCGCCGAGGAGTTCGGCATCGTCCTGGCGGACGACGACGCGCCCCGGCTCGTCAAGGCGGTGGACGGACTGAATCTAGACGTGTAATGTCCGGGTTATGCGGATCAGCGAGGGGGTCGAGTGGGCGGCGCACTGCCTGCTGCTGCTCGACTGGATGGACGAGGACCGCCCCGTGCCGACGGCACGGCTCGCGGCCGGCTTCGAACTCCCCCCGCCCTACCTGAACAAGCAGCTCCAGGCCCTGGTCAAGGCCGGTCTCGTGACCTCGACGCCGGGCGCGCGGGGCGGCTTCCGCCTCGCCCGCCCGCTGGAGAAGATCACGATGATGGACGTGGTCGCCGCGATCGAGGGGCCGGAGGAGGCGTTCCAGTGCACCGAGATCCGGGTCCGCGGCGTCGGGGCCGGCACCCCCGCGTCCGTCCTGCGGCGGCCCTGCGCCGTCAGCACCGCCATGCGGAAGGCGGAGCTCGCCTGGCGCAGGGCGCTGGCCGAGCAGACGCTCGCCGACATCAGCGCGACGGTCAAGCGCGGGGTGCCGGAGATCGAGGACAACGTGCGGGCCTGGTACGCGCGCAACTGACCGCCTGACCGCCTGACCACCCGACCGTCGCCGGAGCCGTCCCGGAGCGGCACTGGCGCGCCTCAAATCTGGATATCCCCCATCTCAGAAAGGGAATCATCATGCAGCCACGGATGACCGGCCTCTCCGCCATCGCCCCCGGCGCCTACAAGGCCCTGCTCGACCTGGAGGGCGTGCTCGCCAAGAGCAGCGTCCCGAAGAGCACCCTCGAACTGGTCCGGCTCCGCGCCAGCCAGATCAACGGCTGCGGCTTCTGCGCCGACATGCACGCCTACGATGCCAAGAAGGGCGGCGAGACCGACGAGCGCCTCTGGTCCGTCGCGACCTGGCGCGAGTCCCCGTACTTCACCGACGAGGAGCGCGCCGCGCTCGCCCTCACCGAGGCCGCCACCCGCATCGCCGACAGCCCGGCGGGCGTCCCCGACGACGTTTGGGACGAGGCCGCCGACGCCTACGACGAGGAGAGCCTGCTCTCCCTCATCATGTGCATCGCCGCGATCAACGCGTGGAACCGGATCAACGTCACGACCCGCCAGATCGCCGGCTCGATGCGCGCCTGAGCGGCCGCTCCCGGCCGGGACCAGTCGGGTGACGGATGCCCGGCCGGTTCCCCGGCTCCTAGCGTCGGCGACGACGAGAGGAGACGGCATGAGCGGGGAGAACGCGGTCACGAGCTGGATCGCGGAGGAGGCGCGGCCCGTCGCCGCGGGCTCGGCGGACGGGCCGCTCGGCGACCTGGAGCCGCTGCGGGACGCGGCGGGCGGCGCGCGCGTGGCGGGCCTCGGCGCGGCGACGCGCGGCGCCCACGAGCTGTTCGTGCTCCAGCACCGCGTCCTGCGGTTCCTGGTGGAGGAACTGGGGTTCAGGACGCTCGCCCTGGAGGAGGACTGGACGAGCGGCCTGCGCCTCGACGCGTACGTCCGGACGGGCGAGGGCGACCCGCGCGCGCTGCTGTCCGACGCGTGGCTGCCGTGGCGGACCGAGGAGGTGCTCGACGCGCTGCTCTGGATCCGGCGGTTCAACGAGGACCACCCCGGCGACCCGGTCCGGGTGTTCGGGATGAACTTCACCACCGTCCGGGCATCGGCGTACGACCTGGTCACCGAGCACGTCCGGCGGGCCGCCCCCGGCAGGCTCGGCGAGATCCGGGAGCTGTACGCGCCGCTGCGGCCGGACGGCGACATCGACGAGCATGTGGACCGGTTCCGCCGCGAGCCCGCCAAGCGCTCCCTCACCGACCGGGCCGAGCAGGCGTACGCGCTGGTCAAGGACATCCCCGGCGACGATCTCGCGGTGCACGCCGCCCAGGCGATCGTGGACTTCCACCACTTCCACGGCCTGCCGTACGAGGAGATCATCCCGTTCAGCGAGCGGCGGATGGCGGCCAACCTGCTCTGGTGGCACGAGCGGACGCGCTCCAAGGTCGTCTACTGGGGCGGCATCGCGCACGCGGCGAGCGGCGAGCGCGTCACCAGCGGGCCGTCCGAGCGCACGAACACGGGCGGTCACCTGCGCAAGGAGCTCGGCGACGGCTACCTGGCGGTCGGGCTGACGTTCGACCACGGCGCGGTGCACGGCGGCGTCCCGGTCCCCCCGCCGCCCGCCGCGTTCGGCGACGCCGTACTCGGGCAGGCGGGCCCGCCGCACTACCTGCTCGACCTGCGCGGACCGCGCCCGGCCGCGGTCGCCGCCTGGCTCGCCGCCCCCGCGCCGATCCGGGTGATCGGCCCCGGCTACCGTCCCGAGGACGACGCGGACCACGCGATGTCCGGCTCGTCCCCCGGCGCCCTCCTCGACCTCGTGTTCCACTCCCACCAGGTCACCCCGGCCCGCCTGCTCAGGTGAGGTCGAGGTGAGGGAGCTCGCCTCGTGACGCGACGCCGAGCTTCGGATACGCCTTGTAGAGGTGGTAGCCGACGGTGCGGGGGCTGAGGAACAGCTGCGCGCCGATCTCCCGGTTGCTGAGGCCCGCCGCGGCGAGCCGGACGACCTGGAGCTCCTGCGGGGTGAGGCGGGCGGCGAGATCGTCGCGCCCGGCGTCCGCGCCGGCGGCGGCGAGGCTCTCGCCGGCCGCGCGCAGCTCGGTGCGGACGCGCTCCGCCCACGGCGCCGCGCCGAGCCGCTCGAACGCCTCCAGCGCCGAGTGGAGCTGGGCGCGGGCGTCGTTGCGGCGCCGCGAGCGCCGCAGCCACTCGCCGTAGAGCAGCTCGGTGCGGGCCCGCTCGAACGGCGTGCCGCCCTTGCGGTGCAGCTCGACGGCCTGCGCGAACAACGCGTCCGCCGCGTCGTCCGGGGCGAGGAGGGCGGCGCAGCGCAGCGCGATCGCCTGCGCCCACGGCCGCCCGATCTGCCGGGCCCAGGCGGTGTACCACTCGGCGGCGTCCTTCGCCGGCTCCGGGCGGCCCGCGCGGACGGCGGCCTCGACGAGGTCGGGCAGGCTCGCGATCGCGCCCTGCGGGTTCGGCCCGCTCACCACGTCCGACAGCCGGGACAGCGCGGCCTCGTGGCGGCCGAGACCGAGATCGAGGAGCCCGCGCGCCGCCGCCGCGTGCACGCTGCTCGGCGGCACCGCGCGGGCCAGCGCCTCCTCGGTCAGCTCGGTGCAGCGCTCCTCGTCGCCCTCGATCGCGGCGAGGAGGCCGAGGACGGTCTCCAGGTAGACGCGGATGCGGTGCTGCCCGGTGTCGGCGGCGATCCGCAGGCCCTCGGTCGCGGCGGTGCGCGCGTCGCGGTGGTGGCCGAGCATCAGCCGCGCCCGCGCGCGGATCATCAGGATGGGCGCGAGCAGCCCGATCGCGCCCTGCGCGCGGTACCGCGCCTCCAGCTCGGCGGCCGTCTCGGCGGCGCCCTCCAGGTCACCGATCAGGATGTGCCACAGGGCGACGCGGACCCGGTCGCGCGGGCCGAAGCAGAGGTTCATCGCGGCCATGAGCTCGCGGAGCGCGGCGACGCCCCCGGTCATGTCGCCGGGCGCGGCGAGCGGGTTCTGCCCCGCGAACACCCGGGACAGGGCGCGCAGATGGGACGCGTTCGGCAGGTCCAGCTCGGTGCCGCGTGTCGCGATGGCGTCGACGGCCGCGTAGTCGCCCGCGTTCGCCGCGGCGCCCGCGGCCTGGAAGAACAGGTAGCCGGACAGGCGGGGATCCAGCTCGGCGACGGACGCGGCGGTCTCCGCGAACATCCGGTACGCCTCCTTCGTCCGGTCCTGCTCGTCGGCGAGGGACGCGCGGATCAGCGTCAGGTCGGCGCGCGCCACCGGATCGTCCAGATCGGCCTCGGCACGCGCGGCCAGCTCGACGGCCCGCTCCGTCAGCCCGGCGAACGCGTACGCGCGCGCGGCGGCGGCCAGGCGGCGGCCGCGCGCGGCCGGGTCGGGGCTGAGCGCGGCGGCGGACTCGTACATCGCGGCGGCGGAGGCGTTGCCGCCGGTCTCCCGCTCGGCGCACGCCGTCGACTCCAGGACGGCCGCGACGGCCTCGTCCGGGCCGGTCACCGACCGGGACAGGTGCCAGGCGTGGTGGCAGTGGTCGCCGCGCTCCCGGTACGTCTCCGCGAGGGCGCGGTGCGCCGCGATGCGCAGGTTCAGGGGCGCCCCGCCGTACGCGGCGGTGCGGACGATCGGGTGCCGCACCTCCAGCCGGCCGTCCGCGGTGGGGCGCAGCAGGCCGCGTCGCTCGGCGGGCTCCAGGTCGTCGACGGACGCGCCGAGCCGCTCCGCCGCCCCCATGATCGCGGGGATCCCGCCCGCGTCGTCCACCGCGACGAGCAGCAGCAGCGTCCGGGACGGCTCCGGCAGCGCGGCGATCTTCTCGGCGTACGAGCGGCGGATCCGCTCGTACGCCGAGGACGCGTCGTGCGCCTGCGTCCGGAGCCCGGGCAGTTCGAGGAGGGCCAGCGGGTTGCCCATCGCGGCCGCGAGGATCTCGTGGTGGACGTGCCGGGGCAGTTCGGCGGCGTGCCGGGCGAGCAGCTCGGTGGCGGCGGCCCGGTCGAGCCCGCGCAGCCGCACCTCGGGCAGGCCGGGCGCGGGGAACTCCGGCGCGTCCATGTCGCGGGCCGCGAACAGCAGCCCGACGGGCTCGGCCTCCAGGCGCCGCGCGGCGAACAGCAGCGCCTCGGCGGACGGGCCGTCCAGCCAGTGCGCGTCGTCGACCAGGCAGAGCAGCGGCCTCTCCTCGGCGAGGTCGGCCAGAAGCGTCAGGACGGCCAGCCCCACAAGGAACCGGTCACCGCCGTCGGTGTCCTGGCGGGCGCCGATGTTGAGGGCGTTGCGCAGTGCGCGCGCCTGTGCGCCGGGCAGCGAATCGATCCGGTCCAGATGCCCGCTCAGAAGCATGTGGAGACCGGCGTACGGCATCCCGCTCTCGTACTCGACGCCCGTACCGCGCAGCACCCGCATGCCGGACGCTTCCGCAGCGGCATGGTCGAGAAGGGCGGTCTTGCCTATGCCTGCCTCGCCGCGCAGTACGAGCGTCCGACCGCGCCCCTCGCGGACCTGACCGAGAAGCCGGTCGATCGCGGCCAGTTCCTCGTCCCGCCCGTGCAACATGCCTTCACCCTAAGCGTTTATTCGCCGCCCACCCGAGTAGAGGAACCCCATGGCCGAACACAAGCGGGACGAGGACAAACCGCTCGCCGACCGCCGCGCCGAGGCGGGCGCGCCGCAGGAGGTCGACGACGACTTCGCCGAAGAGCACACCCCGAGCAAGACCGACCCCCCGAACGCCGAGGCCGAGGCCCCCGGCGGCGAGGACGAGGGCTACCGCCCGCAGACCCAGGCGCCCTAGCGGATCCCCCGGCCCCCGGGTCACGCGCTGTCGTCGTCGTGGTCCGAGCCGACCGTGACCCCCACGATGTCGGGCAGCTCGGCCAGCGTCGCGGCCAGGTCGGGGATCGAGCCGGGCCCTTCCAGCACCAGCGTCACCACCGCGTTCCACGGGCCGTGCCGCCCGGTCGCCTCGTCCCGGTCGCGGCGCTCGTCGCGGCCGCGGTCGGAGTCGTCCGGCAGGTACTCGCGGTCGACGTTGGCCTCCAGCACCGCGAACCCGCGCTGCGTGCACTCCACCAGCACCCGGCGCAGCGCGCCCCGCCCGTCCCGGTAGACCAGCCGCAGCCGGGCCACCCCGGCGGGCTGGAACCGCTCCATCGGCAGCCGCCGCGACAGCGCGCTCAGCCCGTACACCACCAGGAAGTGCCCGCCGGTCACCGCGATCGCCAGCAGCCACAGGCCGCCGCCCGCCGCCATCCCGACCGCCGCCGTCACCCACACCACCGCCGCGGTCGTCAGCCCGCGCACCGCGTCCCGCCGGACGAAGATCAGCCCGCCGCCGATGAAGCCGATGCCCGACACGATCTGCGCCGCCACCCGCGACGGGTCGAACGACACCGGCCCCGGCGCGTGCTGGAACCCGTACTTGCTGACCAGCATGAACAGCGCCGCGCCCAGCCCGACCAGGGTGTGCGTGCGCAGCCCCGCGCTCTTGTTGCGCAGCCCCCGCTCCAGGCCGATGCAGGCCGACAGCACCAGGGCGAGCAGCAGCTCCCCGATCTGCACGAGCCCCTGCCCCGCCGAAAGCTCCAGCACCTTCCGTCCCTACCCGTCCCTGTCCGCCCGTGTCCGCCCGTGCCCGCCATTTCCGCCCGTGCCCGCCCGCCGCCGGTGAGCCGCACGCCCGTTCCCGGTGAGCCGCACGCCGAGGCCGCCCCGGGAGTCCGGGGCGGCCTCGGCGCCTGTCCGCTAGTCGGGGTGCGGGGGCTGCTGGTCCGGCGGTGTCCCGCCGCCCTTGCCGCCGCCCTTGTTCCCCTTGTCGGTGCCGTGCGCGTGGCCCTTCGCCCGCGTCGCCTTGGGGTCGGTGGCCTCCGGCGCCGGCTCCTCGGTCACGGCGGTCCGGCCGGACCGCCTCATCTCGGGCTGCTGCGGGTTCGGCATGGTCCCCTCCTATGCGCTGGACGGCTCGGGGCGCAGCGGGTCGTGGCCCACCGTCATCAGCTCGTGCCGCCACCGCTCGTTGCTCGCGCCGTCCGGCGGCGGGGCGTCCAGGTGCTCCTCGACGTAGTCCACGACCTGCCGCATCACGTCGGCGTCGCCGTCGGTGAGGTCCACCTTCCGCTTGCGCAGCAGGTCCACCACACGGGCGCCGAGCTCGGAGACGCCGGTTTCCGGCTCCGCCGGGAACGCCTCCTCGCCCGAGGCGTCCGTGAGCAGCCAGGTGCGCAGCTCGTCGGACGTCATGTTGACGAGCCGGTGGAAGTCCTCCCAGGCCAGCTCCGCCTCGGCCGGTATGCGATCGTTCATGACGTTCGCCCTACCCGGTGTCGGCCGTCCCATTCGTCCCACTGGTCGTCCGCCGGTTCGGCCGCCCGGTCCTCCACCGGTTCGTCCGCCCGTGCGGCCCGGCGCGCCGTTAGAGCGTCCCGCTGCGGGGAACACGCCCGGGATGGACCACTCCCGAGCCCCCGTTCTGGAAGCCCTGGCCGCCTACCACCGGGAGGGCCAGGTCCCGTTCACCCCGCCCGGCCACAAGCAGGGCCGCGGCGCCGACCCCCGCGCCCGCGAGGTGCTCGGCGACGCCGTGTACCGGTCGGACCTGCTCGCGATGTCGGGGCTGGACGACCGGACGTCGAGCAACGGGGTCCTGGAGCACGCGCAGGAGCTGATGGCGGACGCCGTCCACGCCGACAAGACGTTCTTCTCCACCTGCGGAAGCTCGCTCTCGGTGAAGAGCGCGATGCTCTCGGTCGCCGGGCCGCACGAGAAGCTGCTGGTCGGGCGGGACGCGCACAAGTCCGTCGTGTCGGGGCTCATCCTGGCCGGCATCCGCCCGATCTGGGTGGAGCCGGAGTGGGACGCGGAGCGGCACCTCGCCCACCCGCCGTCCGCCGGGGCCTACGCCGCCCGGTTCGACGAGCACCCCGACGCCAAGGGCGCCCTCGTCACCAGCCCCACCCCCTACGGGACGTGCGCGCACCTGTCGGCGATCGCCGAGGAGTGCCACAAGCGGGGCAAGCCGCTGATCGTGGACGAGGCGTGGGGCGCGCACCTGCCGTTCCACCCCGACCTGCCGACCTGGGCGATGGACTCCGGCGCCGACGTGTGCGTGACCAGCGTCCACAAGATGGGCGCGGGCCTCGAACAGGGCTCGGTGTTCCACCTGCAGGGGCATCTCGTCGACCCGGACGTGCTGAAGGCCCGCGAGGACCTGCTCGGCACGACCAGCCCGTCCGTCCTGCTGTACGCGGGCCTGGACGGGTGGCGCCGGCAGATGGTCGAGCACGGCCGCGAGCTGCTCGGCAACGCGCTGGAGCTGGCCGCGCAGGCCCGCTCCGAGCTCGCGGAGATGGGCTTCGACGTGCAGGGCCGCGACGAGTTCACCGGCCCCGGCCTCGCCCGGGACCTCGACCCGCTGCCGATCGTCGTCGACCTCGCCGGCCTCGGCACGAGCGGCTACCGCGTCGCCGACCGGCTGCGCGACCACCACCGCATCAACATGCACCTGGCCGACCACCGCCGGATCAGCGCGCAGCTGACCTTCGCCGACGACAAGGACACCGTCGGGCAGCTCCTCGCCGCGTTCCGCGACCTGCGCGCGAACGTCGGCTCGCTCACCGGCGCCCCCGAGGTGAAGGTGCCGCCGCCGGCCGAGCTGCGGCTCGAACAGGTCGTGCTGCCCCGCGACGCGTTCTTCGGCCCCGCCGAGCAGGTGCCCGCGGACCGGGCCGCCGGCCGCGTCTCCGCCGAGATGATCACCCCGTACCCGCCCGGCATCCCGGCCGTCCTGCCCGGCGAGCGGATCACCGGCCCCGTCATCGACTACCTGCGGACCGGCGTCGACGCCGGAATGGTCATCCCCGACACCGCCGACCCGACGGTGAAGAGCGTCCGAGTGTTCATCGAACGCTGATGTAGTCCTCCAGCCGCGCGACGCTGAACCCGCGCTTCTCGATCTGCTTGAGCAGATCGGCGAACATCCGCGTCATCGTCTCGCCCTTGAGCTGCTTCGGGCCCCGGAAATGCGCGAGCAGGATGTCGCCCGGATGCAGTTCCTTCTTCGGGTCGTCGTACTGGAAGTCATGGATCTGCATCGACGCCCGCCACATCACGATGCCGCTGATGCCGCATTCGCGCGCGGCCTGCTGCGTCAGCGAGTTCCACCGGCCGAAGGGCGGCCTGAGCAGCGTCGGCGCCGTCCCGTACTGCTCGGTGAGGGCGTCGCGGTCGCCGCAGATCTCGTGCTTCTGCCCTTCCAGGCCGAGCGTGGGCAGCACCGGATGGGTGAGGGTGTGGTCCTGGACGCGGTTGCCGAGCGCCTGCAGCGGCTTGAAGTACCCGTAGTCGTCCTGGATGTCGTCCTTGGTGAGGAACATCGTGACGGGGACCTTGAGCTCGTTCATCATCTCGACGAACTTCGGGTCCTTCTCCTGCCCGTCGTCGAGGGTCACGAAGACGACGCGGTCCTTCGTGGGGACGCTCTCGAAGACCTTCGCCGGGCCCTTCCTCGGGAGTTCGAGCGGCTTGTCCACCGGCGGCGCGGGCGCGGGGACCAGCGGTTTCAGGCCCCATTTCCGCCAGACCGCCGCCGTGTCCGGCCGCTGCCCCACGGCGGGCGCCGCCGGGCCGGGCGGCGCCGGGGCGGGCGGAGCCGCTCCCTTGGGCTTCTCCGTCGCGGACCGCTGGCACGCCGCGAGCGCGAGGGCGAGGACCGCGGCCCCCGCGACGACACGGACAGACCGGCCCCAATAGTCCCCCATGGCGCAGAACTTACCGCCTTTCCCATGGGTCCACTGGGCGGGATCCCGCCCCGCTCTGCACCGCGTCCGGCCGGTTCAGGCCAAAAGCCGATCATGAAATCGGCACCCCCCTACGGTGGGCCGGTGTCGGACGCGCAGACCACCCGCCCTGACCCGCCCGGGCCCGTCGCCTGGCCCGCCTACGACCCGCGGCCGCCGGTGCAGGCGGAGCCGGTCCGGGCCGTGCCGCGGATCGTGCGGGCGTTCGGCGCCGTCCTCGGCATGCAGGCGCTGGCCGCGTTCGCCGTCCTGCTCATCCTGAACAGCTACCGGCGGTCCGCCGCGGGGTGGCTGCTGCCGCTCATCGGCGTGGCCGACCTCGCCGCGACCCTCCAGATCTGCTGGCTGGCGATCCGGGACATCCGGCTCCTCGGCGGCCGGACGGCGGGCCCGCGGCTGCTCCTCACCACGCTGGTGCTGCTGCTTGCAGCCGCGCTGGCGGGCGGCGCCTACGCCCTCCACCGGCACGCCACCGCGCCCGTCCGGGGCGCCCTCGGCAGCCCGGTCCAGGACGGCGACCTGGCGTTCACCGCGTCCGGCCCCCGGTGCGGCGTGAAGGTCAAGGGGATCGCCGCCACGGGCGCCTGGTGCCGCGTCCGGCTGACGGCGGCCAACACCGGCTCCGCGCCCCTCCGCCTGGACGCGGCGGCGCAGCGCCTGCGCGGCGGCGACGGCGAGCGGTCCGGTTCGCTGCTCCTCAGCCCGTCGCGCTCGAAGAAGTACGTGCGGGCGGCGTCCCGGCCACTGCCCGCCGGCTCGTCCTTCAGCGGCTACCTGCTCTTCGACGTCCCGCCCGGCTTCGCCGCCCGCGTGCTGGAACTCCACGCCGCCGGCGGGAGCCGGGGCGTCCGGATCGAGATCGAGGGCGCCTGACGGGTCAGGCGTCGGCGCGCAGGGGGCCGGACGGCAGCCCGAAACGGGCGGGGACGCCGGGCGAGTACAGGACGCTCACCGGTTCGCCGCCCGGTGCGGGCAGCCCGGCGGCGGCCACCAGGTCCTCATCGCATTTCAGCAGTTCGGCGCGGTGCAGCGGCCAGCGCGGATGGGCGTTCCGCAGGAACATCGTCCGGCCGAATGAGGCGTTGTGCAGCCCCCAACGGGCGGTCAGGAAATGCTCCAGGTCCGTCGGCTCATCGATCCGCTCCCCGACGCGGACGACCATTCTGCAGCCCGCGCCGCGCGGCCCCGGCCAGCGCCTCGAACCGATATAGGAGACGGTGTCGCCGACGCGCCGGACCGACATCCGCGACCACAGGTAAGGCAGCCCAAAACCGATCCTCCCGAAGAGCACGGGGACGAGGCGCGAGGCGTCCATGGAGCGGAACACGACGCCGCGCCGGCCGTTCCCGTCCACCGAATAAAGGCGGACGTTCGTCTCGGGGAAACGGCTGAGATACGGGACGCCGGGAAACCGGAGCCAGCCGACGCGGTGCATCCGGAAGGCGATCAGGCCCACGTGGGCGGCGCCGTCGAAGGTGTCCGGCCGGGTGCCCGCCGGGAGGAGTCTCGCCACGTCGGCGGGGTCGGCGGTCCAGTGCACCATCGTCACGTCCAGCCAGGACTGGGTGAGCAGCGGGCGGTCGATCGTGCCCGGCGGATCGGGCGTGACCGGTTCGGCGGGCGCGCTGCGGGACGGCACCCGGCCAGTTTAGGCGGCGGCCCCCGCCCGGCCGGGACGCGGGATCAGCCGGAAGGCCACGAAGGCCGGGACCTGGCTCAGCGAAGCGTGGTCGTCGGGATGGCTTTCGGCCATCTCCGGAACGGGACGGGGTTCGAGGAGTTCGTCGATCAGGAACCCGGCGCGGCGGAATTCGGCGCAGATGTCCGTCAGCGGCATGCGCCAGGCGCGGATCGGCCAGTCGCGCTCGTCGCTGAGCGATTCCTCGACGGGTGCCACGTCGAAGTAGGAGCCGCCGAGCCGCAGCCATTTCGACGTCGGATGCTCCGTCGACAGCACCAGCGCCCCGCCCGGCGCGAGAATGCGGCGCAGCTCCCTGAGCAGCGCGACGCGGTCGTCCAGGTAATGGATCGCGAGGGCGAGGACGGCCAGGTCGGCCGTCCCGTCCGGAACCCAGTCGAGCGGCTCGGCCAGGTCGTGGACGCGCAGGTCCGCGCGGCCCCCGGTGCGCTCGCGGGCCAGCTCCACGAACCTCGGGCTCGCGTCGCAGCCCAGCACCCGGGCCCCGCGTTCCTGCAGCTCGGCGGCGTAGAGGCCGGGCCCGCACGCGGCGTCGAACACGGTCATGCCGCGCACGTCCCCGGCGAGGCCCAGCACGGCCGGACGGTCGTAGAGCGCGTTGTGGGGGCTCACTTCGGCGTGCGCGGCGTACTCGTCGGCGAAGCGGTCGTACATGCGTCCGATCGTGCCAGACCCGTCGCCGGACGGCGCGCCCGCGCAGTACGCGCGGACGCGCCGTCCGGGGCGCGGGGTCAGGTCTCCGAGGCGCCCGCGGTCGCCGCTCCCTCCTCCCCTTCCGGCGCGCCCGCCTCGTCTCCGGTCGCACCCGCCGCGCCCGCCGCGCGCGGAGCGCCGCCGGCCGG